>DATCMG010000957.1:0-3282 GCA_036563555.1 Roseomonas sp.
GCCGATCTTCCGCTGGCGATGGCCGACAATGCGCAACAAAAGGGCTTCGTGACCGGTGCGCCGGTCGCGCTCGGACCAGCGAACCGCGACTTTGCCCGGTCACGGGTTAATGTGCTGGTCAACGGAGCGCCGCGCGAGGAGGCGTCCGGGGCCGAGGTGATGGGTGGCGGTGCCCTGCTATCGGTGGTGTGGCTAGCCAACAAGCTCGCCGAGTTTGGCCGGCCGCTCGAGGCGGGGATGCGCATCATGTCCGGCTCGTTCACAAAACAGTATGCGCTGGCGAAGGGCGACGTGATTGAGGCCAGCTTCGAACCCTTTGGCCACGTCCGCGCCCAGTTCGACTGAAGGGAAGACTGCTATGGATTTGGGAGTCAAAGGCAGGACGGCGCTCGTCTGTGCCTCCAGCAAGGGGCTGGGCCGGGCTTGCGCCGTTGCGCTCGCCAAAGAGGGCGTGGCGGTGACGCTCGTCGCCCGTGGGCGGGATGCGCTAGAGGCGACTGCCGGCGAAATTCGGCGTGCGAGCGGGGTGCAGGTCACCGCCGTGGCCGAGGACATCACCACCGACGAGGGACGGGCGCGAGTGCTCGCCGCCTGCCCGCAACCGGACATCCTGGTGACCAATGCTGGCGGCCCGCCGCCAGGCGACTTTCGGGAATGGGACCGGGACGCCTGGATCGCGGCCCTGGACGCCAACATGCTGACGCCAATTGCGCTGATTCGGGCCACGGTGGACCACATGATCGCGCAGCGATTCGGGCGGATCGTCAACATTACCTCTGCGGCGGTGAAGGCGCCCTACGATCACCTCGGCCTATCAAACGGCGCCCGCAGCGGACTCACGGGCTTTGTCGCCGGCGTGGCGCGGAAGACCGTGCGGCACAATGTGACGATCAACAACCTGCTGCCGGGTCCCTTCGACACCGACCGTTTACGGAGCACGCTGGAGGCGCAGGCGCGTGTGACCGGCCAGAGCGTCGAGTCCGCGATCGAAGCGTGGCGGGGCGGCAACCCCGCCGGGCGTTTCGGTGACCCAGAGGAGTTCGGCCAGGCCTGCGCCTTCCTGTGCAGCGCAGGCGCTGGCTTCATCACGGGCCAGAATCTGCTGCTCGACGGCGGTGCGTATCCGGGAACCTTCTGACCCAGCGCCGCTCCGGCCTGGGGCGGCGCCTCTCAATTATCCGTTACGCAGGTTCCAGAAGACCGGGAAGCCGCTCATGACACCGCTCAAGTCACGCCGATAAGCAGTGGCATAGAGATACTGGCCGAGAGGGATGTAGGGAACGTCCTGGAAGGCTTGACGCTGGAGCTCCTCAGCCACGCGCTTCTGCGCGTCCTGGTCCGGTGCATCCAGCCAGCGCATGCGAAGTTCCTCAATCCGCGGGCTGTTGGGCCAACCTGGCGCGGCGGCGGCCTCATTGCTGAAGAGATAGGTGTGGGTCATTGGAGTGCTCTGATCGAGCCCGCCCGTGAAGTTGCTGAGGAGGTTCCAGCCACCCTTGTCCGGCGGGTCTTTTTTGGCCCGCCGCTGCGCCACCGTGGCCCAGTCCGCCACCTGATAATCGACGTTGAACCCCAGCCGGCGCAGTAGGTCCGCAGTGACCTCGCTGACGGCGTTCAGGATCGGAACGTCCGTCGCACCAAGCAGCACCACCTTGCTACCGTCGTAGCCGGCGGCCCGGATCGCCTGCCGGGCGCGCTCCAGGTCGCGCGGCGCGGTCAGTGCTTGCATTCCGGCCTCGCTCGCCATCGGCGTGCCAGGGCAGAAGAAGCCGACACCGTCCTTCCACATGCTGCGGTCGCTCCCGACCGCGGCCTCCATGAAATCCGCCTGGTTGACCGCCCCAATGAGCGCGCGCCGGACCGTGGGGTTGTCGAAGGGTGGGTGCAGGTGGTTGAAGCGCATGCAGCCGATGTAGCCGGTTGGGTCCTGCACCTGGATCGCAAGCCTCCGGTCGCGCCGCAGTAAAGGCAGGAGGTCTGGGGCGGGCAGTTCCCACCAGTCGATCTCGCCCTGGCGCAGCGCCGCTGCCGCCGTGGCAGCGTCCGGCAGGATGCGCCACTCCACGCGGTCGAAATTTACGATCTTCGGGCCGGATGTCCAATCCGGCTTGCCATCTTGCCGCGGCCGATAGCCGGCGAAGCGCTCGTAGACGGTGAGCGCTCCGGGGACCCGCTCATCAGCCTTGAAGCGGAAGGGCCCACTGCCGACCATCTCGGCCACCGGCGTGAACGGGTCGGTTTGCGCGAGCCGCTGGGGCATCATCACGCACAAATTGTTTGTCGCCTTACCAAGTGCCTCGGGCAATTGTGGAAAGGGACGCTTGAGGCGGAAGATGATGGTCCGATCGTCGGCTGCTGCAAGCTCGTCGGTCGCGGCGAGCAGCAAGCGGCCGAAATTGTCGCGCTGGCCCCAACGGTTGATGCTGGCGACGCAGTCGCGCGCCAACACGCGCTCGCCGTCGTGCCATTGCAGGCCGGGGCGGAGTGTCAGCCGCCATAGCCGCCCGTCGGCCTCGACAGCATGGCCCTCCACCATCTGCGGCGTAGTTCTGTAGGCACTATCCTGACCGTAAAGTGTATCGAACACCAGCAGGGCGTGGTTGCGGGTGACATAGGCTGTGGTCCAGATCGGATCCAAGGTTGGTAGGTCGGATTGGGGCACGAATTTCAGGATGCGACTGCCCTGCGCTGTGCCGATGCGGGGCCCAGAGAGCAGACTTGCCGTGCCCGCTGTGGCCTTCAGTAAGCTGCGCCGCCTCATGTCGTTCCCCTCTCCACCCGATTTGTCTCAGTCAGCTGATACGGTAGTAGCGCTTAGCGTTGTCGTGGAACACGGCTTGCTGCTCTGCCGCCGACAAGCCGCGGATGATCTCCTTGAAACGGACGCAGATCGCTTCGAAGCTCATACTTCGGCGTGCCACCGGGTAATCGGTTCCGAATAGGGTGCGTTCGGTGCCGAAACCTTCGATGCAGCGCATCACCGTCTCACGCTGGTCTGCGAGCCCGCCAGAGCCATAGGCGCCGAAGTTCGACGTCTTGATTGCCACATTGGGCGCCTTGGCCATCAGCGCCAGTCCGTGGTGCCAGCGCTCGATCCCGTCCGGGTCACGGTCGATCGGGGTGCCGCAGTGGTTTATGGCGATCTGCAGATCGGGGAAGTCCCGTGCCAGCCGGGCCACCTCCTCCGCCTGGTAGGGATTCATCAGCAGGTCGAGCGAGAGGCGGTACCGGCGTAGCAGGTTGAGACCTCGCCGCCAGGCCGGGTCGTCGAGCAGTCCGGCC
>DATCMG010000958.1:0-4300 GCA_036563555.1 Roseomonas sp.
CGGGTGGAGAGCAGGCGCGAGAGGAAGCCCGAAAGCGGGATCATGACGATCTCCGCGATCAGGTAGGAGGTCTGCACCCAGGAGGCCTCGTCCGGGCTGGCGGCAAGGCCGGCCTGGATATCGGAGATGCTGGCCGAGACGATCTGGATGTCCAGGATCGCCATGAACATGCCGAGCACCATCGTCATGAAGCCGAGGAAGTGCTTCGTGGAAACGCCCGCCACCCCGGCCGGGGGCGCGGGGGCGGCGTTGAGGCCGGCCGTGGTGGCGGACATGGGCTTCGGGACCTGTGGCGGGCCTCAGTGGCCGCGAAGCATCGCGGCGGCGGCGGCGAAGAGGGTTCGGGGGGCGTGCGGGTCGTCCCGCGTGTCGACCTCGGCCTCGACCGACAGGCCGGGGCGCAGATTGCCGACGGGCTGGCCGGGATCGAGCGCGATGCGGACGGGCACGCGCTGCACGATCTTGGTGAAGTTGCCGGTCGCGTTCTCCGGCGGCAGCAGGGAGAATTGCGCGCCCGTGGCGGGGGCAAGGCTCTGCACCGTACCATGCAGCATCCCGCCGGCATCGACGGACAGCTCGGCCGGCTGGCCCTCGCGCAGACGGCGGAGTTGCGTCTCCTTGAAGTTGGCAGTGACGTAGAGGCGGTCGGCCATGGGGGAGATGGCGATCAGGTTCTGGCCGGCGCGGACATGCTGGCCAAGCTGCGCCGCACGGTTCCCGGCGATGCCGGCAAAGGGGGCGCGGATCACGGTGTAGTCCAGGTTGGATTCGGCAAGGGCCAGCGCCGCCCGGGCCGAATCGCGGCGGGCCAGGGCGGAGCGGGACTGGGCTTCCAGCACCGGGATGGCGCCAAGGGCCGATTCGACGCCGGCCTGGGCGGCAGCCACGGAGGCCTCGGCCTTGCGGCGGGCGGCGATGGTGCGGTCCACCGCTTCCCGCGTGCCGTATCCGCCGGAGGCGAGGGTGCCGGCACGGCCGGCATCGGCCACCGCGCGCACGCGCTCGGCCTCGGCTTCGGCCATCTGCGCTTCGGCGGAGGCGACCTGGGCGCGGGCCTGCTCGGCCTGAGCGGCGAAGGTGCCGATATTGGCTTCGGCTTCCGCCAGGGCGGCGGCGGCCTGGTCACGGCGGGCCTGCCAGTCTCGGCGATTCAACTCGATCAGCGGCTGGCCGGCTTCCACGGCCTGGTTGTCGGCCACCAGAATGCGGGCGACGTCGCCCTCGATCCGGGAGGAGAGGACGGCGATGTCGCCAGCAACATAGGCGTTGTCTGTCGACTCGATGAAGCGGCCGACCTGCCAGTACCAGGCGCCGCCCGCCGTAACGCTGGCGAGGACCAGCAGGGCAATCAGCGGCAGGGCGCGGCGGATGCGGGAACGGCGCGGCTTCGCGGGGGCGCTGGCTCGCGTTTCGATGTCGGGAATGGCTGGGGTCCGGGCGTTCATGCTTCGACTGAACCGTTCAGTTCAATCGGCTAAATGGGGAAGCCAAGGCCATTTGTCCATGGAAAACTGGACGGTCCAGTATCAAATATAGCGTCAGCCATTCCTGGAGCTTCCCGCAGCCTTGTCCCTTGCCCTCGCCTCCTCCACCGAGACCTCGCCCAAGCGCGCCGCGATATTGGCGGCTGGCGCCCGACTTTTCATGGGTGTGGGCTATGCCAGCGTTTCAATGGACGCGGTGGCGAAGGAGGCAGGCGTTTCCAAGGCCACGGTCTATGCGCATTTCGCCAGCAAGGAGGCGCTGTTCGGGGCGATTGTGGGAGATCGCTGCGCCGCCATTGCCGCGCAGGCGGAGGAGATGGCGTCCCACTCCGCTTCGACCGATAGCGCGCTGCGGGAGGTCGGGCGGCTCTGGATGCGGTTCCTGCTGCATCCCGACAGCATGGCGATGCATCGGACGGTGATCGCTGAATGCGCCCGCTTCCCCGACCTGGCCCGCGCCTTTTACGAGGCCGGCCCCGGCACCGGGCGCGCTTGGCTGTCGAAGCGGATAACCGAGGAGCAGCGCCAGGGCCGGCTGCGGGCGGATGCCGATCCGGGAGTGGCCGCCGACCACCTGATGGGGATGCTCCGGGGCGAATTATATCTTCGCACCGTCTTGGGCGGCCCGGCGCCAGACGAATCGGCGATCAATGCCGTGGTCGACCAGGCGGTGGAGGTTTTCCTCCGGGCCTACCGGGTGAGCAGCGAGATTTCAGCGCCGTAATCCAGCCGGTCTGGGCCTTGTTCCGCCCGGTTTTGGCCTGTCAGGCCTAAGTTCGTCCGGGAGGTTTCCGGCCCTTTTGGCGGGAAACGGAAAAAATCGGGCCTTGGAGCGAGATGGGCCTTGCACCCTCGGGGTGGGGGGGCTATCTGCCGCCCCAGACGCAGTACGCACGTGCCTCTGGCCCGCAAGGTTACGCAACGACGTCAAGCGTTCTGGCAACCCCCGGGGGCGCAAGCCGCCGGGCTCTCACTTTGGTCGCTGGTTCGTTCGACCGTTCGTCAACCTGAGCAGGGCCGTTCCGCCAATGGCGAACGCCTGCCGCCTCATATGGGGAGGGTGGTGCGATGACCCCGAAGATCGCGCAGTTCCTTGCTGATGTGCAGCCGGCGACGCCGTGCCTGGTTCTCGACGTGGATCGCGTCGAGGCGAATTACCGGCGCCTGCAGACCGCCCTGCCGCTTGCCCGCATCTATTATGCCGTGAAGGCCAATCCGGCGCCCCAGATTCTGGAGCGTCTGGTCGGGCTCGGCTCCTGCTTCGACGCGGCTTCCTGGGAGGAGGTCTCGGCGGCGCTTGAGGCCGGTGCTGCGGCAGAGCGCATCTCCTACGGAAACACCGTGAAGAAGGAGAGCGCCATCAAGGCCGCCTATGCGCGCGGCGTGCGCATGTTCGCCTTCGACTCCGAGGGCGAGCTGGAAAAGCTGGCGCGCTCCGCGCCGGGCTCGCGCGTCTATTGCCGCATCCTGGTGGGCAATGACGGCGCCGAATGGCCGCTGTCGCGCAAGTTCGGCTGCGAGGTCGAGATGGCGCGGGAGCTGATGGTGAAGGCGGGCGAGATGGGCCTCGATCCCTTCGGCCTTTCCTTCCATGTCGGCAGCCAGCAGACCAACACGGCGGCCTATGAGGCGGCGATCGCCAAGGTCGCCATGCTCTTCACCGACCTCAAGGAGGCCGGGGTGAAGGTTCGCATGGTGAACCTGGGCGGCGGCTATCCCGTGCGCTACCGCTCGGAGGTGCCGGAGATCGACGCCTTCGGTGACGCGATCATGGGCGCCATGGCGAAGCATTTCGGCAATGCCCTGCCGGATATCGTGGTGGAGCCCGGGCGCTTCATCGCGGGGGATGCGGCGGTGGTCTCGGCCGAGGTGGTGCTCGTCTCCCGCAAGGCGAAGGACGATCCGGTGCGCTGGGTCTATCTGGACATCGGGCGCTTCGGCGGTCTGGCGGAAACGGAGGGCGAGGCGATCAAATATGCCTTCCGCACCCCGCATGATGGCTCGGAGGAAGGGCCGGTGACGATCGCGGGCCCGACCTGCGACAGCACCGACACGCTCTACGAGAAGTCGAACTACCGACTGCCGGCGAAGCTCCAGCCCGGCGACCGGATCGAGATCCTGGCGACGGGGGCCTATGTGACCACCTATGCCAGCCAGGCCTTCAACGGCTTCGCGCCGCTGGCCGAACATTACATCTGAGCGTCAATCGACTGGAAAGGGCGCCGCGAGGCGCCCTTTCTCATAATTTCATCCAGGCCGTCGAAAGTGGGAGAATCTGTCTCCACTTGTGCGACGCGGCATGGATTCTGCTTCCTTGGTGATGGCCCGTCAGCAATAATGCCGCAAAAGACCGGGGGCTTGCGTGGCAGAGTTATGGGCTGAGTATGGTGCGCTTGCCTATCTGCTGGCAGCGCTTTGGGCGTTCTTCGAGGGTGAGACCTTTGTCCTGGCCGCTTCGGCCATCGGGGCGATGACAGGCGTGGTCGACCCCTGGCTGCTCATGGTTTCGGTCTGGATCGGCTCCTTTCTGGGTGACCAGACATGGTTCACCCTTGGCCGGCGCTACGGCCCACGCGTCATGAAGCGCTATCCCAGGGCCGAGGCGAAGATGGCCAGCGCCACGGCCATGCTGCTGCAATACGGCACCCTTTTCATCCTTACCTTCCGGTTCCTCTACGGCATCCGCAACGTGGCGGCCGCGGCTTGCGGGCTGGCGGGAATGGGACGGCTGCGCTTCGCCGCACTGAACTTCATCGCGGCCGGGGTCTGGGCCGGCAGCTTCGTGGCGGCGGGCTGGTATCTCGGTGGGCTGATCG
>DATCMG010000959.1:0-6293 GCA_036563555.1 Roseomonas sp.
CCTCCGGGTTCGGTTCGTAGCGCCACTTCATCGGCGCGCCGGGCTTCGTCAGGTCGAGCGCATAGAGGATGTTGGGGTAGGGCGTCACCACATACATCGTGTTGTTCACGACGATGGGCGACGATTCCTGCCCACGGTTCACCCCCGTCGAGAAGGTGAAGGCGACGCGGAGATTGCGCACATTCTCCGTGTTGATCTCGTCCAGTCCGCTGTAGCGCGTATTCGCATTGTCGCGCGCGGGCATGGTCCACTGCCCGTCCTCGGGCGGCGAGGCGGAGGCGGGCGGTGCGATCTGTGGGGAAGCCGGGCCGGGCTGCGGTTCCTGGGCCGCCAGGGGCCACGCCACGGAAAGCAACACCAGCACCGCCAGGGCTCGCGCCATCGTCGTTTGCTGCAAGCGCTTCTTCCTTCCAGCCTCGCACCGTTCTGAAATGGCGCCCCGCTACCTGCCAACCTTCAGCTACTTAGCCGGTTGCGGCATATGACCAAATTTTCACATATCGCCGCGACGAACCCAGAGGCCTCGCCCGGGATCGTAGGCCAGCGCCGCAAGGCCGAGGCACAGTAGAAACAAGATAAGGACAACGCAGAGAGCGATTGGCTCCACCCTCTGGTAAAGCGCGAAACGGATCAACTCCACCGCATGCGAGAATGGGTTGATGCGAGCGATCCAGGCGAGAAGCGGGCTCGACTCATCCAGCCGCCATATGGGGTAGAGGGCGGTGGAGGCGAAGAAGAGCGGGAAGATGACGAAGTTCATCACCCCGGCAAAATTCTCCATCTGCCGGCTGACCGAGGAAACCAGCAGTCCCAGCGCCCCCAGCATCAGGCCCGAGAGGATGATCGCGGGCAGCGCGGCGAGATAACCGAGCGCTGGTGGCCTTACTCCCCAGAACCGCGCGATGAGCAGCAGCGCATAAGCGAGCGGCACCGCGACGATCACGGCGGCAACCAAGCGCATGGTAAGCAGGAGCCAGCGCGGCAGCGGGCTTGTCAGCAGCACCCGCATTGAGCCCATCTCCCGGTCATAGACCATCGAGAGCGAGTTCTGCATGCCGCTGAAGAGCAGGGTCATCCCGACCAGCCCAGGTACGATATAGACTTCGTAGAGGACATAGGTCTGGTAGGGCGGGGTGATGGAAAGGCCGAGCACCGCCCGGAACCCCGCCGCGAAAATCGCCAGCCAGACCAGTGGCCGGACCAGTGCCGCCAGGAAGCGCGTGCGCTGCCTGACGAAGCGCCGCATCTCCCGGCCGAGAATGCCCAGGAAGGCTCGCCAGACATGCCGCGCGCTCATGCGGCCCTCGTCAGGAGCGTGAAGGCGGCACCGATGGATTCTGTCCCGGTTTCACGCCGGATTTCCGCGGCATCGGCCGCCCGCAGCACACGCCCGCGATGCAGCACGACCACCAGGTCCGTTTCCACCACCTCGTCCAGAAGATGCGTCGCCCAGAGCACCGCCATGCCGCCATGCCCGCAAAGCATCCGCACATGGCCGAGAATGGCCTGACGTGCGGGGACATCCAGCCCGACGGTCGGTTCATCCAGCAGCAGGAGGCGGGGGCGGTGGATGAGGGCGCGTGCCAGTTCCACCCGGCGCCGCTCGCCGCCGGAGAGCGTGCCAACCCGCCGGTGCAGCACTTCGGCCATTTCGAGGCGGGCCAGTTCGGTCGCCCCGCGCTCATCCGCCACTACGCGGGGAAGTCCGTGCAACGCTGCGTGATAACGGAGATTCTGCTGTACGGTGAGTTCCGCATCCAGGGTCGGCGCCTGGAAGACGACACCCGTGCCGGCCAATGCCGCCAGCGGATCTTCCTCCAGCGCATGGCCGAGAATGCGGACCCGCCCACCCTGGGGCCGGTAGAGCCGGGTCGCGATGGAGAAGAGCGTCGTCTTTCCTGCCCCGTTCAGGCCCAGCAGCACCGCGAAGCGTCCCTGTGGCACGGCAAGGGAAACATCATCCAGGGCGAGGCGCGCACCGAATGCGTGCCGGGCGCCCTCCACCTCCAGCGCCATCATGGGGCGACTACCACCCCCCACGGCGCGCGCCCCACGCCAAGTGAGCGAATGACCTCGTTGCGTCCGAGATCGACCACCGACACGTCGCTGCTATTGCCATTCGCCGTATAGAGCCGTCGGTCATCAGGCGAGAGGGCGATGTGCCAGACACGCTGGCCAACCAGATAGTATCGCACCACCTCAAGTGTTGCCGGGTTGATTTCCGCGATCCGGTTCGCCGGTCCCAGAGCCACGAAGGCGCGCTTGCCGTCGCGCGTAAAGTCAATGCCGACGGCCTGGATCATCTCACGTGGCACGCCCGGGATCCGGAAACCGATGCGGCCCGTGATCTCACGGCTTTCCGCATCGATCACCATGACTGTCCCCCGGATTTCGGAAGTCACCCAGGCGAAGCGCCCATCGGGGGTGAACCGAGCCATCCGCGGGCGTGTGTCCACCAACACGTTGTCCACCACCTCCAGCGTGGTGGTGTCGATGAAATGGACCATGCTGGTCGTTTCAGTCGTGTTGAGCACGAAGCGCCCGTCCGGGCTCACAGCCATTCCTTCGGGCTCCACCCCGACCGGCACCTCCGCCGTGACCTGCCCGTGGTCGATGTCGATCACCGAGACAAGGCCATCATCCTCATTCGCGACGAAAAGGCGCTTTCCGTCAGGATGAACAACGAAATACTCGGGATCCAGGCCTGAGGGCAGTTGGCCTACCACGCGGCGGGAGGCGAGGTCGACAATGTCGATGCGGTTCGCGTCGCCGGCCGCGACATAAAGCTGCCTGCGATCGGCCGAGAGCGCGATGCCACGCGGGCGTTCTGCAACCGGGATGGTGGCCGTGACTTCAAGTGTGGCCCCATCGATCACCGTAATCGTGTTGTCCTGCTCGTTGGAGACATAGACCGTTTCGGCGCTTGCGGAGCTGATGCTCAACAGGAGGCACAGGGCAAAGGGGTAGATTCTCATCGGGCACGGCACCCGGTTTCCGGCCGGTCAAAGCCGAGGCTGTCCAGCGGCGTGACCTGGTGCAGGAAGCCGCTTTGCGGCGACACGGAAACCAGCATGCGAGGTCCCGCGATCAGGATGGGCTGGCGCATCTGCCCGTCCCAGGTCCGAAAGCTCAGCCCCTGTCCCTTGAAGCCGCCCACGAGGAACTCCGGGTCGCGCCACCGCTCCAGAATCTGCTCGGGCTCCACGCTCCGCAGGTGGAGCGCTGCCTCGCCGATGCTGCGGACGGCAAGCCATGCGGCGAAATCCACCGCTGTCATTCGGCGCCCCGCCATGGACCGGAAGCGCCTTTGAAGCTGCGCTGCGCCCCATTGATCATTAACGGCACTCCATCCTGTTGCCACCAGCCCATGTGTGCCGGCAATGGGTCGGGGCCGGGCCGTGCGCCCATCAAGATAGTCGCCGAACTCATTCTTCTCGTCGGCTACCACCAAGACGTCATAGTCACGAACCCGGGTGGCGGCAGGAATCTCCGTCTGCAGCGCCACATGGCCCGTATCGGCACGGCCGTGCCCGTGTTGGAAGCTCCACTCCTTCTCGACCACGATTTCGGCCCCAAAGCGCGAGGCCGCGCGGCGGACGGCCTCCGCATAGAGGCGATCGCCAGGATGCCGGCCAATCAACAGGAACCATCGGGGCCATCGCTTCCAGACGAGGTATTGAGCGAGCCCATCGGCCAGCATCGCCCGGCTGGGAATCGTATGCAGGACGTTCAGCTGGCACTCCGCGTTGCGTAAGCTGTCGTCCGGCGAGTTCACATTCACGATCGTGATATTGGCCTTCGCCGCGGCTCGCCCGGCAAGCTTCAGTGTCCCGGCGGGCAGGTCGGCCACGACGAAATGGATGCCCTGTCCTGCAAGCGCTCCGATGATCGGAGCGGGATCGTCATCCGGTCCTACCATGTGCACATCGAGCGTAAAGCTTTGCCCGATGAATCGGCCGCTTGTCGCGTTTTCTGCGACTCCCAGCTTTGCGCCGGCCAAGCCGAGATCGGGCGCTGGTTCGTCCAGTGGGCTGGTCGAACGAGTGGGCTCCCTGCGGTGGCCCAGAAATGCCATCGCGACGGATTCCTGAGCATACGCGCTCGGGGCAATCGGCCGGGCAAGAAGCAGACATAATCCGGCGATTAAAAGCATGCGTAAACCGCCCGGGTACCTCATGAATCCTGTGACCCCTGGGATATTTGCGCCCCTCAATACAGAGGGGAAGTTCAAGCTGAACCTGTACCCAAATCTGGTCCGGACCAAGCCGCAGCCTTCCGGCCTCATGTCGGCTCCCTCAAGTTTGACCGGACCAGACGCTATGGTGGGTACGCCGCGCGCATGGGCTGCTCATCCGCGTTATTCGGGCGGGAGCATGGCGGCGAGATGCGCGGCCAAGTCTTTCAGCGCTTCGGCGATCGGCCCACGCAGCTTCTCGACGGTGGCGACCGAGACGGCCCCGCCGCTATTCAACGCCATGGCGTTTCGGCGCCCCGGTGCGGTCACCGGCACGCCGATGGCGTTCACGTCGGGGTGGTAGTGGCGCAGGTTCAGCACGTAGCCGTCCCGCGCGTAATCCCTTTGCGCGGCGGCGATGTGCCGCTCGGCCTCGGGCCAATCCGCGCCCAGCGCCTTGCGCAGCAATGTGAGGACGCGCCGGCGCTCATCCGGCCCGATGCCGGCCAGGTAAGCCCAGCCGAGGGCCGAGCGGGCCATGGCGAGGGCGGAACCGACATGCAGGGCCAGGCGCAGGATGGTGGGCGCCTCGGCGCGCTGAACAACCACCATGTCGGTGCGCGCCGGCGCGGCGAGGGAGACGGCGACGCCGAAACGGTCCGCAATGTCCTTCATCGGCCGGTAGGCGAGCTCGGCGATCCCGGCGCTGGCGACGGAGGCATGGCCGAGGGTGAGCACGCCGGGGCCGGCACGCAGCTTCTCCGCCTCACGCCCCGGCACCAGCAACCCGATCTGCGTCAAGGTGTGGCAGAGGCGCCAAACGGTGGATTGCGGCAGCCCCAGCAGGGTCGCGATCTGGGTGGTGCCGAGTTCTGGCCGTTCTGCCGTGAAGCACTGCAGCACCTGGATGCCGCGGGCCAGCGCCGTGACGAAGTCCCGATCCTCCTTCACCGGAGATCCCCTTTGCCGGGCGCGCGACCGCGCGCAGCGCGCTTGACGGCGTTTCGAGGCGAGTCCTATCGTTCCGATAAAACGGAATGTCAACCCGCACCGCGGGTTATTGTCGGCGGGCAATCACAGGGATGCCGGTCGCACCGCAGAGCGGCACAAGGGAAGGAACGGGCTCATGCTGAGCAGGCGCGTGGCCTTGGCTGCGCCGATCCTTTTTGTGGCCATGGCGGCGCGCGCACAGCCCGTCGGCTTCCCGAACCGTCCGGTGCGGACTGTCGTGCCGTTGGCAATGACCGACGCGTCACCCGACCCTTAGACCCGGATGCGCGGCCCCGACCGTGCAGCGTCATCCCCTAATCATGGCAAGGACATCTGTTGATGCGTTCAATCTACCTCGTGCTGGACATGGAGAACGACCTCGTCGCGGAGGACGGGCCCAACGGGAAGGGGCCACTCGGCCAGCAGGTGCGGGAGCGCGGCATCATCAGCCGCACGGCCAGAGCGATCGCCAAGGCCCGCGCAGCCGAGGTGCCGATCGGCTATGTGCGCGTCGGCTTCTCGCCGGACTACCGGGAATGCCCGAGCACATCCGCCATTTTCTCCGGCGCAAAGCAGCACGGGCTGTTCAAGCTGGGTACGCGCGGCACGGAAGTGCATGCGGAGCTTGCGCCGCAGCCGGGCGACTTCGACATCGTGAAACATCGCGTCAGCCCCTTCTACGGCACGAACTTGGAACCCATCCTGCGGGCGCACGGCATCCAGCGTATCTTCTGTTCGGGCGTCTCGACCATTGCCGTGGTGCAGGGCACGGTACGGGACGCGCATGACCGGGACTATGTCGTGACGGTGCTGGAGGATTGCTGCGCCTCGCCGACCATGGAGGATCATGAGGCGGCGATCCGGGTGCTGCAGCGCTTCGCGACCTTCACGACCTCGGATGCGGTGGACTTCACGGCGTGACGGTCCATCGTGCCGCCTTCCCTGACCTGCGCCGCTTCTTCGCGCCGAAGCGGGTGGCGCTCGTCGGGGCCACCGAGGATCTCGGCAAGTTTGGCGGGCGCTGCCTGAAGCAGATGCTTGATTTCGGCTTCACGGGTGATGTCTTCCCGGTCAATCCGAACCGCAAGGAGGTGTTCGGGCGGCCCTGCTACCCGTCATTGGCGGCCTT
>DATCMG010000960.1:0-3131 GCA_036563555.1 Roseomonas sp.
CTGCCCCGTGCGGTGCGGCGGATCGCCGCGCTTCCCCTCCCCGCCGCGCGGCGCTACCGATGCGCCATGAACGCGATCGCAGATCCCGCGACGAATTCCGCCGCCATCGCCCGTGCCGCGCTGGAGGAGGCCGCCAGGGCCGCCCGCGCCGCCGCAACGACCCTGGCGCGGGCCCCGCGACCGGTGAAGGACCGCGCCCTGCTCGAAGCCGCCGCTGCCCTGCGTGCGCGTGAGGCCGAAATCCTGGCCGCCAATGCCACGGACCTGGCCAATGCCCCCGGGCTGAGCGACGCCTTCCGTGACCGGCTGACCCTCAACCCCGCCCGCGTGGAAGCGATGGCGAAGGGGCTGGAGGAGGTCGCCGCCCTGCCCGATCCCGTCGGCCGCGTGCTGGCCGAATGGACCCGCCCCAACGGCCTTCTGTTCCGCCGCGTGGCCCAGCCCATCGGCGTGGTCGGCATGATCTACGAAAGCCGCCCGAATGTGGGCGCCGATGCCGCCGCCCTCTGCCTCAAGGCCGGCAGCCCCGTGATCCTGCGCGGCGGGCGGGAGAGCCTGAACAGCGCCGCCGCCATCCATGCCTGCATCCTGGAGGGCCTGCGCGCCGCCGGCCTGCCCGAGGCCTGCGTGCAGGTCGCCCCCAACACCGACCGCGCCTTCGTGGCCGCTATGCTGGCCGCGGCCGGCATGATCGACCTCATCATCCCCCGCGGCGGCAAGGGGCTGGTGACGCGGGTGATGGAGGAGGCACGGGTGCCCGTGCTCGCCCATGCCGAGGGGCTCTGCCACACCTACATCCACGCGGCGGCCGATCCCGAAATGGCCCGCACCGTGCTTGCGAACGCGAAGATGCGCCGCACCGGCGTCTGCGGCGCCACCGAGACCCTGCTGATCGACCGCGCCCTCGCCCCTGCCCTGTTGCCGACCCTGGTCCATGATCTACGGGCGCTCGGCTGCGGCTTCCGCGCCGATGCCGCCGCCCGCGCCATCCTGCCCGAGCTGAAGCCGGCGACCGAGGCCGATTTCTCGACCGAATGGCTGGATGCGATCCTCAACGTCGCGTTGGTCGATGGCGTGGAAAGCGCGCTGGACCATATCCGCCGCCATGGCAGCGAGCACACCGAGGCCATCATCACGGCCGATGAGGCGGCCGCCCGGCAGTTCCTGGATGGGCTGGGCTCGGCGGTCGGCATGTGGAACGCCTCCACCCAGTTCTGCGACGGCGGGGAATTCGGCTTCGGCGCCGAGATCGGCATCGCCACGGGCCGCCTGCACGCGCGCGGGCCGGTCGGGTTGGAGCAGCTCTGCACCTGGCGTTACCATGTGATCGGGACCGGACAGATTCGTCCCTGATCCGGCACGGCACGGGAAACCCGGGCTTCGGGAGAGGAACATCACCATGCGCCGCGTCACCCTGCTGGCCACGGCCCTGGCCCTCGGCACGCCCCCCTTCGCGGCAGCCCGGGCCGCCTGCCCCTCGGTCGCGGAGGTGGCGCGGATGGCGGACAACATCCTCCAGCGCCGCCCGGCGCAGGCCTATCCCTCCATCACGATGGAGGATGCCCTCTGCGCCCGGGATAGGCTGGTGGCGGTCCTCGCGCAGCATCACGGCCCGGCGGTGGGCTATAAGGTCGGGCTGACCAACGCGGCCGCGCAGCAGCGCTTCGGCGTGCCGAATCCGGTGCGCGGCACGATCTTCCACGCCACCATCCGCGCCCAGGGCACCGCGGCCAATCCCGCCGAAATCCCGGCCGCCTTCGCCGCCGTGCCGAATGTCGAGAGCGACCTGCTGGTGCGCGTGAAGGATGAAGGCATCAACGAGGCCGGCTCCGACCACCTCGCCATCCTTCGCCACCTGGACCAGGTGATCCCCTTCATCGAGATGCCGGACCTCGTGCTGGCACCCGGCCAGATGAACGGCCCCAACCTCGTCGCCATCAATGTCGGCGCGCGGCTGGGCGTATTGGGCGAGGCAATCCCGGTGCAGGCCACCCCGGACTTCGCAGCCCGGCTCGGCAGCATGACCGTGACGCTTTCCACCGAGCAGAAGGAGCTGTCCCGCGCCCCCGGCACGGCGCTGCTCGGCCATCCGCTGAACGTCATCCCCTGGCTGGTGGAGGACCTGAAGCGCGACGGCCACCGCCTGCGCGAGGGCGACCTCATCTCCCTCGGTGGCTTCTCCCCCGCCCTGCCCACCGAGGCCGGGCGCACCGTCACCGCCACCTATGAAGGGCTGGCTGACCGGCCCCTGACAGTTTCGGTGCGAACGCCCTGATCCCCGCATCTTCCCGCGCGCGGGGGCACTAGGAGCCCCGTGCCACCCCCCGTTCCCCCGGCCGGCCGCGAAAAGGCGCCGTCCCTGCACCCCGCCCCCGCCCACCGTGAGCCGGGGAAATGGGGCGACCGGAGGCGCGTGCGAATCGGCCTGCTCGGCGGTTCCTTCAACCCGGCGCATCCCGGGCACTGGCACGTTGCGGACATGGCGCGCCACGTCCTCCGGCTTGACGAGGTCTGGCTGCTCGTCTCCCCCGGCAACCCGCTGAAGCCGAATGCCGGCATGGCGCCCTTCGCCGAGCGCGTCGATTCGGCCCGCCGCATCGCCGATGGCCGCCGCGTCATTGCCGTGGATGTGGAGGCGCGCCTCGGGCTGCGGGAGACGGAGCGCACCCTCGCCCGGCTGAAGCTGCTCTTTCCGCGCGCGCAGTTCGTCTGGATCATGGGGGCGGACAACATGGTCCAGCTTCCGCGCTGGCGGCGCTGGCGGAAGCTGGCGCGGAGCACGCCCATGGCGGTCCTGCCCCGCCCCGGCTATACGCGGCGCGCATTGGACGGACCGGCGGCGGCGGTGCTGCAACGGTATCGCAGGCCTTGCGGCGCATTGCTGGCCCAGGCATCCAGCGGAAAGGGCGGCCATGCCCCCTGGTGCCTGGTGCCCGCCCGGGAGCATCCGGCCAGCGCCACCGCGATCCGCGCGATGCGCGCCCCGACGGCGCCCGCAACCGCGGCCACGCCCGGCCATTCAGAACAGACCCTTCCGGCGCACTCCCCCGGCGCGCCGGCCAAAGCACACTGAACCCCTCGCGCCCCGAAAGGCGCCACGCAGCACAGGAGCGAGCCATGGCCCGCACCCC
>DATCMG010000961.1:0-15695 GCA_036563555.1 Roseomonas sp.
CTCATCATCTCCCGGATCTCCTCGGGCGTCTTTGCGTGGCCCTCCCTCAGAAGGCCGACAGCGGAGCAGATCTGGCCCGGCGTGCAGTAGCCGCATTGGAAGGCATCATGCTCGATGAACGCTTCCTGCATCGGGTGCAGCGTGCCCTCCTCGCCCGCCAGTCCTTCGATGGTGGTCACCTCGCAGCCATCCTTCATGACGGCCAGCGCCAGGCAGGAATTCACGCGCTGCCCATCCAGCAGCACGGTGCAGGCGCCGCACTGCCCGTGATCGCAGCCCTTCTTCGTGCCGTAGAGGGAGAGGTCATCCCGCAGCAGGTCGAGCAGCGTGGTCCAGGGGCGCACATGCAGCTCGCGCCGCTCGCCGTTGATCGTCAGCGTGATCGAAA
Source organism: Roseomonas sp. (assembly GCA_036563555.1). Taxonomy (GTDB): domain Bacteria; phylum Pseudomonadota; class Alphaproteobacteria; order Acetobacterales; family Acetobacteraceae; genus Roseomonas. The sequence goes on from DATCMG010000961.1 coordinate 389, forward strand.
TCTCATCGGGCAGAGCCTGCGGGAGGCCAGCATCCGGCGCGAAACCCTGCCGGGTCGGAAGTTCGAGATCGGCCATTGCGGTGTCCTGCTAAGGGCTTGGGCACCGGAAGCGGGCCCGTCGCTTGCCGGGCCGGTCAGCGACACGGGCGAGCCGGAGGCTCGGTTTCCCGCCTCGTCCCGTCCCGCAGCCTTCGTCCCTTGGCCTGCAAACGAAGGGATCGCGGCCGCGGTTTCCCTCAGCCGGCCTGGCGGCCTAGATCGGCCCCGACGAAGGCCCCCGTGCGCTCATAGTGCTGCGCCAGCAGGGCGGTCGCGGCCTCGGCATCGCGGTCCAGTGCCGCGCGTGCGATGGCCGCATGCTCGGCCGCCACGTCCCGATCGGGATAGGCCACCGTATTGGCCAGCGCACGATAGCGCCGCGCCTCTTCCCGCAGCCGGTCGCAGAAGGCGAGCAGCGGCGGCGCCCCGCAGGCCTCCAGCAGCACTTGATGAAAGCGCAGGTGGCAGGCTTCCCATTCCGGGTTGGTGGCGAAGCGGTGCGGATCGAGGGAACGCGCCAGCCGGTTCAGCCGGTGCTCCGCCAGCACCAGCGCGTCCTCCCAGGCGGAATCGCCGCGGCGGATGGCTTCCCGCAGCGCCGCGCATTCCGCCAGCACCCGGCTGCGGATCAGCCCATCCAGTTGGGAGGCGGCGGCGGCCGCCACCCGGAAGCCGCGATGCTCCAGCCGCTCCGCCAACCCCTCCGCCGCCAGCTTCGACAACGCCTCCCGCATGGGCGAGGCCCCGGCGCCATAGCTCGCCGCCAGGTCGCGCAGTTTCAGCTTCAGCCCCGGTGGCAGCCGGCCAGAGAGGATGTCCTCCCGCAGCCGCCGGTGGACGGCGGTGGCGAGGGTGGGGTCGCGCCCTTCGGTCTGGGTAGCCTGGGACATGTTGCCTGGATATTCGGCAAACCATGAGGGCGGCAAGCCTTAGCGACGTTCCGGCTTGACGAGAACGGAATTTCGACAAAACCTGCGCCGACCAACCGGAGGAAACACCGCGTGCGTCTGATCGCGTTTGAGCAGGAGGGCCGCGCCGCCCTCGGCGCCCGTGTGGGCGAGGATGTGGTGGCCCTGGCCGATGTGGTGCCGGGCCTGCCCGCCGACCCGCTGGCCGCCATCGCCGCCCTGAACCTGCCGGAGGGCGCCCCCGCCCTGGCGGCAAAGCTGGAAGGCGCCCCGCGCCGGCCGCTGAAGGGCCTGAAGCTCCTCCCCCCCATCCCGCGCCCGGGCAAGGTGATCTGCATCGGCCTGAACTACGCGCTGCATGCGAAGGAAGGCGGCAACGCCATCCCCGACTACCCCGCGGTCTTCATGCGCGGCCCGACCTCGCTGGCCGCCCATGGCGAGGCGCTGATCCGCCCGAAGGTCTCCGACAAGTTCGACTATGAGGCGGAGCTGGTCATCGTGATCGGCAAGAAGGCCCGGCACCTCACCGAGGCCAATGCCCTGTCCTGCGTCGCCGGCTACACCTGCATGAACGAGGGCTCGGTCCGCGACTACCAGCGCAAGGGCGCGCAATGGACCATGGGCAAGAACTTCGAGCGGACCGGCGGCATCGGCCCCGAGATCGTCACGCCCGATGAAATCCCGCAGGGGCCTAACGCGCTTCGCATCACCTCCCGCCTGAACGGGGAGACGATGCAGGATTCCAACACCTCCGACATGATCTTCTCCGTCCCCCGCATCCTCGCGATCCTCACCGAGGCGATGACGCTGGAGCCGGGCGACGTGATCGCGACCGGCACGCCGAGCGGTGTCGGCTATGCCCGCAAGCCGCCCGTCTTCATGAAGCCCGGCGACGTGATGGAGATCGAGATCGAGGGCATCGGCATCCTCTCCAACCCCATCGAGGCCGAGGCTGCCTGAGCATGTCCGGGCCGGTTGTCACCCTGTCCTTCGACAACGGCCCGGAGCCCGCGGTCACGCCCGGCGTGCTGGATATCCTCCGCGCGCGGGGCGTGCTCGCCACCTTTTTCGTCCTGGGCCACAAGCTGGCCGCGCATCGCGCAATCGCGGAGCGCGCCCATGCCGAGGGCCATTGGATCGGCAACCACACCTGGAACCATGACCGCCCGCTGGGCGAGCTGCCGGATGATGCCGCCACGGCCGAGGCCGAGATCGGCCGCACCCAGGCGCTGATCGGCCCCCTCTCCCATCCCGACCGCCTCTTCCGCCCGCTGGGCGGCGGCGGCGCGTTGGGCCAGCACCTGCTGAGCGGCGCGGCACTCGGCCACCTCATGCGCGGGCGCTTCACCTGCGTGCTGTGGAACGCCGTGCCCGGCGATTTCCGCGACCCGGAGGGCTGGCCGGACTGTGCGCTGGCAATGTGCCGCGGCCCCGATCCGGTTACGCTGGTGCTCCACGACCTGCCCAATGGTGCCATGCGCCATCTCGACCGCTTCCTCGGCCGCCTGATCGATGGCGGTGCCCGCCTCGTGCAGGACTTCCCGGAATCCTGCGTCCCCCTGCGCCGGGGCGAGGCCACCGGCCCCATCAACCGCTACGTCACACGCCACGCCGGAGCCGCCGCATGATCCCCGCCACACGCCGCGCCCTGCTGGGCGGCCTCGCCACCCTCGCCGCTGGTCCCGCCCTGGCCCAGGCCGCCTGGCCGAGCCGACCGATCCGCCTCATCGTCCCCTTCGCGGCCGGCACCACCACCGACATCCTCGGCCGCATCCTGGCCGAGGCGCTGGCGCGCGAGGCCGGACAGCCCGTGGTGGTGGATAACCGCGCGGGCGCCGGCGGCAATGTCGGCGCCCAGGCCGTCGCGCGCTCGCCGGGCGATGGCTACACGCTGCTGCTCGGCACCAATGGCACGCATGGCATCAATGCCAGCCTCTTCGCCGATCCGGGCTTCGATGCGATCCGCGACTTCACGCCCATCGCGCCCTTCGTCACCACGCCGACCGTGCTGGGCGTGCCGCCCTCCCTCGGCGTCTCCTCGGTGGCGGAGCTGGTGGCGCTGGCGAAGCGGAAGCCGCTCACCCTCGCCTCTGCCGGCAATGGCACCACCGGCCATCTCTCACAGGCCCTGCTGAACCTTCGCACCGGCCTTACCACCGAGCACGTGCCCTACCGCAACGCCGGCCAGGCGCTGACGGACCTTGTGGCAGGGCGGGTGGACGCGATGTTCTACCACCCGCTCGGCCTCAAGCCGCATCTGGATGCCGGCACGCTGAAGGCGCTCGCCGTCACCTCCGGTTCGCGCGTGACGATCCTGCCCGATGTGCCGACCATCCAGGAGGCAGGCATCCAGGACTTCGTGGTGGAGGGGCGCTGGTCCCTCTACGGCCCTGCCGGCATGCCGGCCGAGGCGGTGGCGCGGCTCAACCGGGCCACCAACGCGCTGCTGGCCGATCCGGCCTCGCTCGCCAATCTGCGCGCCCAGGGGGTGGAACCCACCGGGGGCTCGCCGGAGAAGCTGGCCGAGATGACGCGGGACGAGATTGCGAAGTGGCGCAGCGTGGTCGCGGCTGCCAACATCAAGCCGGATTAGGGGCCCGCCCCGACCAACAGCATGTGACCCGAGGGCGGGCGCCGAGACCTGCCCCGGACGGAGGACGACGAGAATGGCTGACCTGGACCAGAACACGGTCACCGCCGCGGTGATCGAGCAGATGGCCTCCACCCCCGACCCCCGCCTGCGGGAGGTGATGGCGAGCCTCGTGCGCCACCTGCACGACTTCGCGCGGGAGGTGAAGCTGACGCCCGCCGAATGGCTCAGCGCCATCGCCTTCCTCACCAAGGTCGGCCAGACCTGCACGCCGATCCGGCAGGAATTCATCCTGCTCTCCGACACGCTTGGCCTGTCGCGCCTGGTCAACCTGATGGACGACAAGGCCAACCGCGTGGGCGAGGCCACCGAAACCAGCCTGCTCGGCCCCTTCTACCGCGAGGCCTCGCCCCGCTTCGCCTATGGCGAGAGCATCGCCGCCCACGCCAAGGGCCCGGAGATGATGCTCTTCGGCCGCGTGGTGAACGAGGCCGGCGAGGGCGTGCCGGATGCTGTCGTCGAGATCTGGCAGACCGATGCCGATGGCGCCTATGACCTGCAGGCGAACGACCCCGCTGTAATGGACATGCGCGGCCAGTTCCGCACGGATGCCGAGGGCCGCTACGCCATCCGCACCCTCATCCCGCTCGGCTATTCCATCCCGATGGACGGCCCGGTGGGCGATCTGGTCCGCAAGCAGGCCCGCCACGGCTTCCGCCCCGCCCATATCCATATGCTGATCGGTGCCGAGGGCTACCGGGAGCTGGTCACCGCCCTCTATCTCGGCGAAGACGAGCACATCGATTCCGACACCGTCTTCGGCGTCTCGGAATCCCTCATCGTGCGGCCGAGGACGGGCGCCGAGGGCACGCCCGACCCGTCGCTGCCGAGCGTCCGCTACGACTTCCGCATCGCGCGCCGCGCGGAGCACGACAAGAGCGGCCGTGTCGGCGCCGACCCATCCAAAATTGCGGCCGAGTAGCCACCGCAACAAATACGTCACCAAAGGGCCATGGGCGCAGAAACCGGGCCAGAGGAGGAGAAAGCTTCATGACGGGATTCAGCAGGCGCGACATCGGCCGCCTTGCCCTGGCCGCCACCGCGACGGTGCCGGCCACGGCTCGCGCGCAGACCGCGCCATCGGGTCCGCCGATCCGGATCGGCTATTCCATGTCGCTCTCGGGCGGCCTGGCCGGCAATGGGCGCCCCGCCCTGATCGCGCACCGCATCTGGGCAGAGGATGTGAACTCCAAGGGCGGCCTCCTCGGCCGGCCGGTGGAGCTGGTGCATTACGACGACCAGAGCAGCGGCGCCCAGGTACCCGGCATCTACACGAAGCTGATCGACGTCGATAAGGTCGATCTTGTCATCTCCGGCTACGCGACCGCCATCATCGCGCCCGCCATGCCGGTCGTCATGCAGCGGAACATGACCTTCGTGTCGCTCTTTGGCACGGGCGTGAACACCGACTTCAAGTATGACCGCTACTTCTCCATCAACTGCACGGGGTCGCAGGTGAAGGAGACCTTCGCTAAGGGGTTCATGGACATCGCCATGGCGATGGAGCCGCGGCCCCGCAGCATCGCCCTGGTGAACCTCGACAGCGACTTCCACCAGCGCACGGCCGAGAGCGCCCGCTTCCTCGCGCGCCAGCACGGGCTGCGCATCGTCTATGACCGCGCCTATCCGCCCAGCACGGTCGATTTCACCCCCATCATCCGCTCCGTCCAGGCAGCGCGGCCAGATATCGTCTTCGTCGGCTCCTATCCGCCCGACACGGCCGGGCTGATGCGCGCGGCCAGCGAGCTGCGTGTGAACTTCCAGTTGTTCGGCGGCCCGATGATCGGCCCGCACATCACGGCCCAGAAGCTTCAGCTCGGCCCCATCCTGAACAACCTGGTGGTCTGGGACGTCTATGCCCCCGAGCCCACCTTGCAGTTCCCCGGCACCCAGGCGTTGATCGAGCGCTACCAGCCGCTGGCGGCCAAGGAGAACGCGGATGCGCTCGGCCATTACGTGCCGCCCCTGGCCTATACCCAGATGCAGGTGCTGGAGCAGGCGGTGAAGCGCGTCGGCAAGATCGACCAGGCGGCACTGGCGGCGGACATGCACGCCAACCAGTTCGACACGGTGATCGGCCCGCTTCGCTTCGACGCCATGGGCGAATGGACGGAGGAGCGGAACCTCTACACCCAGTACCAGGGCGTGCAGGGCAACGGCATCGACCAGTTCCGCAAGGCGGGCACCCAGGTGATCCTCTATCCCGCGCGCTACAAGTCTGGCGATCTGCGCAAGCCCTACACGGCAGGTGCCTGATGGATCCCGACCTCGCCCTTCTCCTGAACGGGATCGTCTCGGGCCTGCTGCTCGGCGGTCTCTACGCCGCCGCGGCGGCCGGCCTGTCGGTTTCCTTCGGGATGCTGGACGTGGTCAACATCGCGCACCCCGCCTTCATGGTGCTGGGCGCGCTGCTCGTCGCCCTCCTCTGGGCGGCGACGGGCTGGGATCCGCTGCTTCTGTCACTGTTGCTCGCCCCCGCCTTCTGGGCGCTGGGGGCGGCCATCTATGTCGTCTACCACCACTTCTTCGAACGGCGCGGGGACGAGGCCATCCAGGGCCTCGCCTTCTTCTTCGGCATCATGTTCATCATCGAGGTCGCGCTGGTGATGACGGTCGGGCCCGACCAGCACTTCGCCGACGCCTCCTATGCCAACACTACCTGGCGCCTTGGCGAGATCGACCTGCCGCTGCGCATGCTGGTGCCGGCCGTTGTGGCCTTCGCGGCCATCGGTGCCCTGGCGCTCTTCCTGCGCCGCACCTTCACCGGCCGCGCCATCGCGGCGGTGGCGCAGGACCGTGACGCGCTGCGGCTGCTGGCCATCGACCCGGTCCGCATCAAGCGGCTGGCCTTCGGCATTTCCATCGCCATGGCGGCGCTGGCGGGCGGCGCGCTGGTGGTGGTGCAGCCGGTGGATGCGTGGTCCGGCCACATCTTCATCGGGCGAGTCTTCGCCGTGGTCATCATGGGCGGCCTCTCCTCCCTCGGCGGCTGCGTGCTGGCGGCGCTGGCCTTCGGGGTGGTGGAGAACGTGACCGCCAGCTTTTACGGCCCCTCTTGGTCGCCGGCGGTGGCCTTCGGCTGCCTGCTGCTGGTGCTCGCCTTCCGGCCGCAGGGCCTGTTCGGACGCGCGGCATGAGCGACACCGCCCTTCCCGCCCTACCGGCAACCACGCCGCGCCGCATGGGCCATGCCACCTTCTGGATCGCGACCGCGGTCGTGGGGCTCCTGGTGGCGCTGGCGCTACGCGGGCTTGGCAGCGAATACGCGTATTTCGCCGCCACCTTCGTGCTGCAATACGTGGTGCTCGCCACCGCCTGGAACATCCTGGGCGGCTATGCGGGCTATGTGAATTTCGGCGCGGCGGCCTTCTTCGCCGCCGGCGCCTACACCACCGTCGCCATCGGCAAGGCACTGGGGCTCAGCCTGCTGCCCTGCATCGCCATCGCGGCGCTGGTGGGCGGGGCGCTGGGCTTCGGCACGGGCATCCTGACCTTGCGGCTGCGCGGCGCCTATTTCGCCATCGCGACGCTCTGCCTCTCGGTCGTGCTTCAGACCCTGGTGGTGAACTGGGACTATGTCGGCGGCTCGCGCGGCGCCTATGTGCTCCGCCCGCGCGAAGTGCCCTGGCCCTTCGATACCTATAGCGGCCTGCTCTGCATGGTGATGGTGGCGCTGGCGGCCGCCTCGGTCGCAATCGCCCGCACGATCGAGAAGTCCCGCCTCGGCCTCGGCCTGACCGCGCTGCGCGACGACGAGGCGGCGGCGGAGGCGGCGGGCGTGCCGACGCTGCGGCTGAAGCTCATCGCCACCACGATCAGCGGCGCGATGATGGCGGTGGCCGGTGCCCCCCTGCCCTATCTCGGCTCCTATGTGGAACCGAACACAGCCTTCGGCATGGCCTATGCGGTGAACGCCATCGCCATGCCGCTGATCGGGGGCATGGGAAGCTGGTCGGGACCGCTGATCGGGGCGGTACTGCTCGCATCCCTCCAGCAGGCTGCGACGGTGACCATCTCCTCCGCCGCCAATCTGATGATCGTGGGCGTGGTGCTGGTGGGCTTCGTCTGCCTCGCGCCCCACGGCATCGTCGGCCTGTTCCGGGGGCGCAGATGAGCGAGCCAAGGGAGAACATCGTGCTGCGCGCCGAAGGCGTGGGGAAGCGCTTCGGCGGCTTCACCGCCCTGTCCGGCGTCGATCTGGAGGTCCGCGCCGGGGAACGGCTCGGCCTCATCGGCCCCAATGGCTCGGGCAAGAGCACCTTCACCAACTGCCTCGCCGGCGCCTTCCCCAGCCATGATGGCGGTTTCACCTTCAAGGGGCAGAAATTGGCCGGGCTGAAGTCGCATGAACGCGCCCGGCGCGGCCTGGCGCGCACCTTCCAGCTTCCCCGCCCCTTTCGGGGCATGACGGTCATCGAGAATATCCGCGTCCCCCTCGCCTATGCCGGCCGCGATGCCGCGACGGATGAGCGGGCGATGGAATGCCTCGAAGCAGTGGAGCTGGCGGGCAAGGCGAACCGCATGCCGAAGGAGCTGACCCAGGTGGAGCTGCGCCGCCTGGAACTCGCCCGCGCGACGGCGCTGAAGCCGGAGTTGCTCATCGCGGACGAAGCCATGGCCGGACTCTCCCACACCGAGGTCGATCAGATCCTGGCCCTGCTGTTCCGCCTGAACGCGGGCGGCACCACCATCATCATGATCGAGCATGTGATGCGCGCCGTGACCGAGTTCTCCCAGCGCCTGGCCGTGCTGGTCGCCGGGAAGAAGGTCGCGGATGGCGAGCCGCGCGCCGTGCTCTCCATGCCCGAGGTCGAGGAGGCTTACCTTGGCCGCTAGCCTTCTCATCGAGGATGTCGATGCCGCCTATGGCGCGGTGCGCGCGCTGGACGGCGTCTCCCTCAAGGTCGCCCCAGGCGAGACGGTGGCCCTGCTCGGCACCAACGGCAATGGCAAGACGACGCTGATGCGCTGCATCCTCGGCCTGCTGCGGCCGACGCGCGGGCGCATCGTCGCAACCATCGACGGCACCGCCACCGACCTGCTGGGCCGCTCACCCGAGGAGATCGTCGATCTCGGCATCGCTCTCGTTCCCGAGGGGCGCCGCCTGTTCCCGCGCCTCTCCGTGGAGGAAAACCTCCTGCTCGGCGCCTATCGCCGCGCCGCCCGTGCCGCCATCCCGCGCAACCTGGAATTCTGCTACGACGCCTTTCCCCGCCTGAAGGAGCGCCGCTCCCAGCCCGTGGGCAGCATGAGCGGTGGCGAGCAGCAAATGGTCGCGCTTGGCCGTGCGGTGATGTGCGCGCCGAAGATCCTGCTGGTGGACGAACCCTCCGTCGGCCTCGCCCCCATCCTTGTCGCCCGCACCATCGAGAAGATCGCGGAACTGAAGGAGAAGCTGGGCCTCACCGTGCTCATGGCCGAGCAGAACTTCCATCAGGCCATCCGCATCGCCGATCGCGGCTATGTGCTGGTGCATGGCCGTGTGGAGTTCCAAGGTGACTCCCCAACTGCGCTGGGCGACAGCGACCTCGTGCGTAAATTCTATCTGGGATTGTAGCCATGGGCGCGCTCGAAGGCTGGAGCCTGGGCTGGATCGGCGTCGGCCGCATGGGCACGCCGCTCTGCCGCCGCCTGCTGGAGGCCGGCGCCAGGCTGGCCGTCACCGATACGGACCACACCCGTGTCGCGCCGCTCACCGATGCGGGCGCGACAGCCGCGGGCAGCGCCGCGGCCCTGGCGGAGAAGGCCGACATCATCCTGTCCATGGTGCCGAATGACCCGGCGCTCCTCTCCATCGCCCTCGGTTCCGGCGGCCTTGCCGAAACGATCCGGCCCGGCCAGGTCTTCATCGACCTCAGCACCGTCTCGCCCCAGGCCTCGGCGCGCGTGGCGGAGGCGATGGCGGCGCGCGGCGCCGATTATCTCCGATGCCCCGTCTCCGGCAGCACCACCACCGCAGCCGCCGGCGCCCTGACGATCTTCGCCTCCGGCTCCGAGATCGCGCTGGACCGCTGCGCTCCCTTGCTGGGTGTGCTCGGTCGCGAAACCCTCCGCTGCGGCACCGCCGAGGAAGCGCGGGCGGTGAAGCTGATGGTCAACATGGTCGTGGCCCTCACCCCGGCCGTGATCGGCGAAGCGCTCGCCTTCGGCGGCCGCCTCGGCCTCGACTGGGCGCAGATGGTCGATGCCCTGTCGCACAGCGTGGTCGCCTCCCCGCTGCTGGCCTACAAGGCCGAGATGCTGAAGGCGCGCGACTGGACCCCGGCGGCCGATCTGGACCTCGTCGCCAAGGATCTCGACCTGGCGCTTGCGGTCGGCCAGCGCGAGGGCGCGCCCATGCCGCTCTCCGCCCTCGCCCGCCAGTTCGCCGCCGCCTATCAGGCCAGTGGCGAGGGGGGGCTCGACTTCTTCCGCGTCGCCACCTGGCCCGAGCGCCTGCTCGCGCCCAACCCCCGCTGAGATATCCCATGCAGGACGAGATCCGCTCGCTCGAGGCGCGCCGCTACGCCGCCATGAAGGCCGGCGACACCCAGGCGCTCGGCGCACTTCTCTCGGACCGCCTGGTCTATGCGCATTCCAACGCGACGACGGACAGCAAGGCGAGCTACCTGGCGACCCTGACCGATGGCAGCCTGCGCTATCTCGACATCAGCTTCGAAACCCATTCAGTGCTCGATGCCGGCCCCGGCGCCGCCGCCGCGCTCGGCCGCATGAGCGCCCGCGTGTTCCGATATGGCGGGGAGCGGGAGATCGCCGCCATGACCCTCGCCCTCTGGACGAAGGAGGGCGATAGCTGGCGCCTCCTCGCCTACCAGCCCACCTCGCTTCCCAAGGCCTGAGCATGACAAACACCCTCCTGCCCACCACCGTCGTCGGCAGCTATCCGCAGCCGGACTGGCTGGTCAATCGCGGCGTGCTCGCCCAGAACCTCGTGCCCCGCGTGCGGATGAAGCAGATGTGGCGCGTCGCCGAAGATGTGCTGGAGCAGGCGCAGGACGACGCCACCCTCGTCGCCATCCGCGACATGGAGCGCGCCGGCATCGATATCGTCACCGATGGCGAGATCCGGCGGGAGAGCTACTCCAACCGCTTCGCCCTGGCGCTCGATGGCGTGGATGTGGACAACCCCGCCCGCACCATGGGCCGCGCCGGCAAGGAGACGCTGGTGCCCCGCGTGATTGGCAGGATCCGCCGCAACCGCCCGGTGGAAGTGCGCGACGTCGAGTTCCTCGTCGCCAATACCGACCGGCGCACCAAGATCACCCTGCCCGGCCCCTTCACCCTCTCCCAGCAGGCCTCGGACGAGTACTATAAGGACGAGGAGGCGATGGCGATGGATTACGCCGCCGCCGTGAACGAGGAGGCGAAGGATCTCCGCAAGGCCGGCGTCGACGTCATCCAGTTCGACGAGCCCTGGATGCAGGCCCGCCCCGAGACCGCCGCGCGCTTCGGCGTCCGTGCCCTGAACCGCGCATTGGAGGGGCTGGAGGGCGACACGGTCGTCCATCTCTGCTTCGGCTACGCCGCGGTCGTGAAGGACAAGCCGTCCGGCTACTCCTTCCTTCCCCAGCTTGCCGATTGCACGGCGGCGCAGATCTCCATCGAGGCCGCGCAGCCGAAGCTGGACCTCTCCGTCCTCGACACGCTGCCGGGCAAGAAAATCATGCTCGGCGTGATCGACCTGGGCACGGAGCAGGTTGAGACACCCGAGATGGTGGCGGACCGCATCCGCGCCGGGCTGAAGCACCTGCCGGCCGAGCGCCTGGTCGTCGCCCCGGATTGCGGCATGAAGTACCTTCCCCGCCCCCGCGCCTTCGCCAAGCTGCGCGCCATGGCCGAGGGCGCGGCCATCGTGCGGCGCGAGTTGCAGGGCTGATCTCCCTGGCGGCGGGCAGCAGCACCTGCGGCTGCCCGCACCCTCGCCGATTGTCACGCCGTGCCCGGCGAGATAGGCCGGCGCAACCTGCTGGCGGCCCGATAGAAATGCCGCTTCGCGACATGCGACATGCGGCCGTCACGCTCGGAACCACGTCAGGGCGCACCGGCACGGTGACGCGGCCGGAGGCGGATGAGCCTCCGGCAACGCTGAGAACGCCCTGAACGCTGGACCGGAAGGAGAGCCGGTTTGCTTCGGCACTCCCCCCGAACCTGCTTACGGACGAACGACGACCGTCGGGCTGGCCGGCGCGGGTGCCATCGGCGCCATCAAGGTCGGCGCCGGGGTGACCACCGTTGCCGCAGGAGGCGGGTTCGCGGGAGCCGTGTTCACCGTGCACGCAGCAAGGCTAAGGGATGCCGCCACGGCCGCGAGAACTGGGAGAAGTCGCATTCGTTACCTCCTGTGAGAGTTGCAACGGCGCTTTAACTTCCATCCCACCGGATCGTATCGTTCATTCCTCCATGACAGCTTCGTGATCGTTACGAATGCGGGCAAATGGTTGCGTTCCTGCACGACCTCCCAATCGCCATGCCTCGCATGGTCCGCCCGGCACCGGGCCGGGCGCATCCACGCTACTTCACACCCTTATCCCGGAGGAAAGGCAGCGGTCCTCCAGCCTCACGGGCGGCCAGGCGCAGCTCCGCCGCGCAGCCGCGGAGCGCCGCCGCGGCCTGCTCTAGCGCCGCCCCTGCGCGCGGGCCGAGCGGGACCGGTACGGTGAGGCGCTGGACGGAGACCGAGTTGTCTCCAAGGCCCGCCCACCAGTGCCAGAAGGGCAGCCCATCCCCCTCTCCATGCACGGCCCAGGCCGCCGGGTCGCGCAAGGATTCGAGATGCCCGGAAAACTCGTGCGGCATGGCCTCGCCAGGCCCGGACCAGACCGTCCGAAGGAATGCGTCATGCACGCCGTCGAGCCCGGCGACCAGCTCGCACCGCGCCGCCCTGCCGTTCACGGTAATGATGAACAGCGTTTCCGTGTCGTGGGCGGCTGCGCCCTCTTCCCCATCGCTCATGCGGGCCTTCATGCCACAGCCCAGGCGGGCGCACAGGCGGTATTGCCTGGGCCAGTGCGACCAAGTGCCGAAAGATGCCGCAAATCGCCGCCACGCCGTCGCAAACGCCCCTGGCTTTCGGTACGAACCTGCCGCGCCACCACCGCTCTACCGTTCCGCCGATAGCGGGTCCGGCGCCACACCCAGGAAGGATGAACCCTCAGATCAGGATTCCTTGCCTCGGAATGCAGCTTGGTTGCTTCTCCCGCGTTCCGGGCCTGAACCGGAGGCCGGGCCATCATCATGTTATTCCTATCTCCTGGCTGCCCGGGTCTCCCGTTCTCGCCGCGGCCCGGGGCATTCCTGGCAGCGCTCACGCTGACGGCCGCCTCCCCCGGCCTGCTGCCGCCACCGGCCGCCGCGCAGAGCCGTCCGGCTGCGAACGGCCACAACGCATTGTGGTTCGACGCGACCCAGCTACCCTCCTTCACAGGGGTGGTGGAGCGCTTCCTCGTGAACCCGCGTGGCCAGGTCGATGCGCTGCTGTTCCGGGAAGGGCCACAGGTGTCCTTCCCGCCTGACGTGGCCAATGAGCTCCGCCGCGTCGCGGTGGCGGGGCGCCCACTGATCGTCTGGGGCGTCCGTGCCCGGAGCGCGCCGGTCATCACCATGCTCGCCTTCGCGCCCAACGCGGAAACGACGCCGGTGGTGCTGGACCGGTTCTACTGGCGGCCATCCGGCGACAGCGTCACCGATCGTGCCACGCGGCTCTCCATCTCCGGAACCGTGCGGTCCCCGTATTATGCGCCGCAGGGAGAGGTGGTGGGTGCGATCCTGGATGACGGGTCGGTGATCATGCTTCCGCGTGGTGCCGCGGCGTTGGATTCGGTCCGGCGCTATCTCCGGCCCGGCACGCGCCTCACGGCCGAGGGCCCGGGATACCAGGGCGAGGAAGGGCGCGCGCTGCTCGCGGAGCAACTCGGCGAGCCAGGCGCCATGCAGCCGGTGCCCAATTCCGTGCAGACCAATGAGGGCGGCCAGGCAACCGGCGCCCCCGCGCCCACACGGGAGCGCTGAACCCGTGGGTGAGGCAGGAAGCGCTGGCAACGCCGGGGATGAGGAGGATGGCCGCACCCGCGAGGGTTTCATCCGGCGCTTCTGGCGGCTGGCGCGTGGCTATTACACGGGGGACGAGCGCCGCACGGCCTGGGCCCTGACCGCCGGCGTGATCGGGCTGACGCTGGTGCAGATCGGGATCCAGGTGCGCTTCAACCTCTGGAACCGCGACTTCTTCAACGCCCTGGAAGCGCGCGACCGGGCCGCCTTCTTCGGCCAGATGGGCACCTTCCTGCTCCTGACCACCGCCAGCATGGTGGTCGCGGTGTTCCAGCTCTATGTCCGGCAGTTGCTACAGCTCCGCTGGCGGGAATGGCTGGTCTTTCGTCTGCAGAGGCGCTGGCTGACGGGCAGCCGCCACTACCAGATGAACTTTCTACCGGACAGCGCCGACAACCCGGACCAGCGGATCAGCGAGAACACGCGCTGGGCCACGGGCATGGCCGTAGACATGGCGGTGGGGCTGTTCCAGTCCGCGGTCATGCTGATTTCCTTCGTCGGCATCCTTTGGACCCTGTCCGGGCCGCTCCTGGTCGCCTTCGGCAGCAATGAATTCGAGATCCCGGGCTACATGGTTTTCGCGGCGCTCATCTATGCCGTTGTCGGCTCGACGCTGACCTATTTCATCGGGCGGCCGATGGTGGACATCAACATCCGTCGCAACCAGGCCGAATCCGACCACCGCTTCGCCCTGATCCGGATCCGCGAGAACAGTGAGGGCGTCGCCCTCATCCGCGGCGAGGCCGATGAGGATCGCGGGCTGCGGCGGTCCTTCGGGCATGTCGTGTCGGTGATGAAGGACCTGATGCGGAGCGAGCGCCGGCTGATGTGGCTGACCTCGGCCTATGGCATGATCGCCGGGGTTTTTCCGATCCTGGTGGCAAGCCCGCGCTATTTCGCGGGCGCCATCACCCTGGGCGTCCTCATGCAGATCGGTTCGGCCTTCGGCGAGGTCACGCGGGCGCTGAACTGGTTCGTGGACAACTTCCCGCGCATCGCCGACTGGCGCTCCCATCTCGAGCGGGTGGTCGCGCTCGAGGACAGCCTGGATACGGCCGACCTGCTGGATGAGGGTGAGGCACGGATCAGCGTGACCGAGGGACCGCTGCCGGACGGACGGGAGGTGTTGGCCTTCCACAACCTTCAGATCGCCCAGGCCGATGGCAACGTCCTGGTCGGGGAGGCGAATGCCGAGATCCAGGCGGGCGAGAAGGTGCTGATCGTGGGCGAGAGCGGCACTGGCAAGTCCACCCTGTTCCGGGCCATTTCCGGCGTATGGCCCTGGGGTTCCGGCGAAATCCAGGTGCCGCCGCGCGACCACATGATGTTCATGCCCCAACGCCCCTATTTGCCGCTCGGAACACTTCGCGGGGCCATCGCCTACCCCGCGTCGCCGAAGAAGTTCCCGGACGCGGCGGTGATTGCGGCCCTGGAGCGTTGCGGGCTGGCCCATCTTACGGACCGGCTGGACGAGGAAGAGCGCTGGGACCGCATGCTCTCGCTGGGAGAGCAGCAGCGCCTCGCCTTTGCCCGGTTGCTGCTGCACCGGCCGCGCTGGGTGTTCATGGACGAAGCAACCGCCGCTCTCGACGAGGCGAACCAGGACTCCATGATGGGGCTGTTCCGTGAGGAGCTTCCGGACAGTGCGCTGGTATCGATCGGC
>DATCMG010000018.1:0-5591 GCA_036563555.1 Roseomonas sp.
CATCGCTTCCCTGGTCTTCGCCGGATTCCGTGAACATGCAGCCTGAACGTCGCGCGTCGCGCGGGCCCTTCCTCGCCCTGGCCCTGTTCGCCGCGGCCATTCCCGTTCTGGTGCCGCTCGGGGGGGCGGCCCTGGCGCAGACCCAGGGCGGGGCGTTGCAGCAGCCCATCCCTGGCCGCCTTGGCCCGGCGGTCTCGCAATCATCCCCCGTCCAGGCCACCGATGCGTTGCTGCCCGATACCAGCATGCTGTCCCGCGCCGGCACGGCCACCGAGGCAGAGGGCGGTCCCACCGTTACCGGCCCGCTGGGCGAGCCGTTGCGCGTGCCCGGCCCCTCCACCACCGTTTTCGGCGCCAGCCTCTTCACCCGCGGCGCGCCCGTTTCGGCCGATGCGCCCAATCCGAACTATGTCATCGCCATTGGCGATCGCGTCTCGGTCCGCGTCTGGGGCGCGGTCGAGTCGGAGGCGATCGGCGCGGTGGACGCGGATGGCAACCTCTTCCTGCCCTCCATCGGCCCGATCCGCGTCGCCGGCACCCGCGCGGGCGACCTGCAGCGGGTGGTCGAGCAGGAGGTGCGCCGCATCTACACGCAGCAGGTGCAGGTCTATGCCGTGCTGCTGAACGTCAACCGGATCGGCGTCTTCGTCACCGGCTTCGTCCGCAGCCCCGGCCGCCATGTCGGCACGGGCATGGAGAGCGTGCTCGACTACCTCATACGCGCCGGCGGCGTGGATCCCGCGCGTGGCTCATTCCGTGACATCCAGATCCAGCGCGGCAACCGCACGGTGCAGACCGTGGACCTCTATCCCTTCCTGCTGACCGGCCGGCTGCCGCGCTTCCTGTTCCAGGAGGGCGACACGATCGTCGTCGCCAAGCAGGGCGCCCTGGTTAGCGTCGATGGGGCCATCCGCAACAACTACCTCTTCGAGGTGCCGGGCCGTGCCATGTCGGGCGAGGAGCTGATTCAGCTCGCCGCTCCGCTGCCTTCCGCCACCAATGTGGTGGTGCGCGGCACGCGCAACGGCGCGCCCTGGTCGCGCTACACCACGATCGCCGAGTTGCGCCGCCTCTCGCTGCTGGACCAGGACGTGGCGAGCTTCATCACCGACGCACCCGCCCAGACCGTCCGCGTGACGATCGAGGGCAGCCGCATCGGCCCCTCGGTGCTGATCGCGGACCGCGACATCGGGCTGTGCCAGCTTCTGGACCATGTCGCCGTGGATCCGGTGCTGGCGGACACGAAGTCGGTCTTCCTGCTGCGGCCGAGAATCGCCGCCCAGCAGACCCGCACCATCAATGAGACTCTGGACCGGCTGGAGCGGCAGCTCTTCAGTGCCACCTCCTCCACCACCGGCGTCGCGGAGATCCGCTCCAGCGAGGCCCAGCTCGTCTCGCAGTACATCTCACGCGGCCGCCGCATCAAGCCGGAGGGCCGCCTCGTGGTGTCCGACAGCGCCGGCCGCTGCACCGACACAAGGCTGGAGGATGGCGACACCGTCGTGATCCCCGAGCGGAGCGAGGTGGTGCTGGTGGCGGGCGAGGTGACGGCGCCCCAGGCCGTGCTGTGGCGCCCGAACCTGCGGATCGAGGATTATGTCAGCCTGTCCGGCGGCTTCACCCAGCGCGGTAATCTCTCCAACATCATGATCCGCCGCCCGAGCGGCGAGCTGGTGCTGGAACCGCGAGAGGGCCCGCGCCCCGGCGACGAGCTGATCGCCCTGCCCCGCCTGGACCCGAAGCTCTTCCAGGTGACCCGCGACATCCTGCAGTTGATCTATCAGAGCGCCCTCTCCGCGCGCGTTTTCCAGTAGCGCAGGCCGGCTCGGGGAGGGTTCCCCCCCCGGCGCAGGCCTAAAAGATTATGCGTGACCTTCGGGCGGCACCTCCGGGCGCCGCCCGAACCATGTCAGCCCGATCGCTCCGGAGCCATGACCGATCGCGGCCCTTTGCAGGCCTTCTGGGATTTCGTCTCCTAGTGGGATGCCGACCAGCCCCGACATCCGTCCCGTCAGGAGTGAGGAAGACCTGAGGGCGACCGCCGAGCTATTCGCAGGCTATGCCGCCTCCCTGCCTGTCGATCTCGGATATCAGGATTTCAGCTCAGAACTCGCGGCTCTTCCGGGGAAATACGCTCCGCCACAGGGTGAGCTTCTGCTCGCACGGGACGCGGCTGGGGTTCCACTGGGATGCGTTGCGCTCCGGCTAATTTCTCTTGAAGGCTGCTGTGAGATGAAGCGGCTGTTTCTTCTCCCAAACGCGCGCGGCCTGGGACTTGGGAAGGCGATGACCGAATGCGTCATCGAAGAGGCGAGGAAGCGCGGCTATCAGGAGTTACGGCTCGACACCCTGCCGACGATGACGGTTGCCATCAGTCTCTACGAACAGATGGGCTTCAAGCGCATCGAGCCCTACTACGGACCAACTCCGGCGGGCACGATCTTTATGAGCCTCAAGCTCTAACTCCGCTTCCCGCCCCGAACGGTCGTTAATCAGGCCGTCTGCCATCAGGCCTGCAGAACCGGCACGAGGATGCGGTTCTCGAGATAGGCGAGGCGGTCACCAGGCGCGCGGCCATGCATCACCGCGACCGACACGACGCCGACCCCCACCTCGGGGCCCTGTGCGCGCTCCTGCTCCGCCAGGGGCAGCCGGGTGCCAGGGATGCTCTCCAGCATGAGATGCAGCTCGGGCCCGCCGGCCTCGATTTCCAGCGCCGCCTCGCCCACCGCCTCGGCCCGGCTCTCCGCCACCACGGGTGCCGCGCCCTTGCGGCCCAGGGTCAGGCGCAACAGCCCCTGGGCGCCAGGAGGGGGGAGAAGCGTCAGGGCGACCCGGGCCGGTCCCTCCGAGGGGGCGGGCAGGCGAATCGTGGCGCGACCCGGCTTGGTCCAGGCGCCCCATTCAGCGGCCGGGTGCCATCCGGCGCCTTCCTGCACGAATTCGGCCCGCGCCAAGCCGGAATGCGGCCCTGGGGAACCGCCATGGCCGAGATGGATGGCATTGCAGAGCGGCAGGGGTGGGGGCGGGTCGCGCTCCTGCACGGCCAGGCGCCGGGCCGCGGCCAGGAGATCCTCCGCCACCTCCGCCCAGGGGCGCAGGCCACCATGCCGGGGAATGCGCGCGGCGGCGGCGGCCAGGCGCGCCGGATCGGCGATCAGCCCCTCCGCCGCGGTGGCCAGGTCCTCGGCGCTATTGGCCGTGAAGAAGATCGCGCCGTCGCGGCCGCTCTCCATCAGGGCCGGAATTTCGGAAACAACGGGCACCCGGCGGTGCAGCAGGGATTCCGACACCGGCAGGCCCCAGCCTTCATGCCGGCTGGGATAGAGGGTGAAGAGGCAACCCCGGTAGAGCCGGGCGAGCGCCGCGTCGTCGAGATCGTGCAGCAGCGTCACGCGCCCGGCCAGTGCGGGATCGGCGGCCAGCATCTCCATCACCGGCCCATCTCCTGGGGCGTGCCGGCCGGCGAAGACGAGGCGAGGCGTCCCACCCGCTCCCCGCCGGTCGAGCAGCATCCGCCAGGCGGTCAGCGCCAGGACGTGGTTCTTCCGTGGTTCCAGGCTGGAGACGAGTAGCACGAAGGGCTCGTCCGGCAGGTCCGGATGGGCCGGACCGGGCCGCGATGCCGGTGGGGCCGCGGGCGCCGCGCGCAACCGGGACAAGCCGCCCAGGCGGCGCGCGGCCGGTGGCGGCGCGGGCGCGTCCGGTGCCTCCTCCTCCACATCCGGGGAGCGGCCATCCGGCGGCACGACCATCACGGGTGGCGCAGGCCAGTCCGGCAGGTGCCGCGCCATCAGGCGCCGGTATTCGGCGGCCGTGGCGTGGGAGACGGCGATCACCCCATCCGCGAGCACGGGCAGGGTGGAGAACCACCGGCCGAACTCCGCCCGCAAACCCGGCTCGGCCAGGCCCGGCAGGACCAGCGGCCCGCAATCATGCAGCACCGGCACATGGCGCGCCCCCGCCGCGCGGGCCGCGCGCAGGGCCGTGGCATGGCGCGGCAGCCACCAGGCGCTGCCGAGCGTGACCAGCACCGTGCCCGCCCCCGGCCGCAGAACCGGCCCGTTGCGGCGCCACGCCTCCAGCACCGACAGTGTCTCGCGCCAGGCGGGTTCCTCCGGGTCCGCCCCGCTGCGGGAGAGGTGATGCAGCCGGCGGAAGAGCGGCATCGGCAGGGCGCGCCACAGCCCCTCTTCCGGGTGCATGGCGCAGAGCGTGACCTCGCCCGCTGCTGCCGCGATCTCGGCCTGGACGCGTTGGATTCCACTTGGCACCCGGCGATGGCCGAACCAGGCAACAAGATCTGAAAGATCGAGCACCGGCCCCTCGGCCAGCGGTGGCGGCAGATGCGCGATGGCGTCGCGCCATTCCCGCCAGATCCCCGGTTCCGCCGGCCCCAGCATGAGGGCCCGGCCATAGGCCCCCGCCGACGCGCCACGCCGGCCGAGCAGCTTCAGCGCATGCCCGATCTGGAGGTGGATGTCCGGGTCGTCCGGCTGCATCGCCTCCGCGCGGCGATAGAGGGCGAGGGCGGCGCCGGGATCGCCATCTTCCTTCAAGCAGTGCCCGCGCTGGACGAGGATGCCGCGATCAGCCGGGCGCAGGCGGAGATAGGCGCCATAGGCCTCGGCGGCCTCGGCCCAGCGGCGCGCATCCCGGGCCGCATCGCCCCGGGCCAGCAGCTCGCCCGGATCCTGAACCCCTTCGGCCCTTTCCTCCGGCAACGTCATTCCCCATCCATCCCGTGCGGGCGGACCATGCCGCGCCGCGCCCGGCATGGCCAGCATGCACCCCCGGCTTCGGCTCGCGGCGATCATCGGCTAGAAGGAGCGGGATGCGCCCCAGAATTCTCATCGACGGCTTCAACCTCGCCCTGGAGCACGGCACAGGCGTTTCGACCTATGCGCGAAACCTCTCCTACCGGCTTGGTGCGTCGGGGGCGGAGGTGGAGGTGCTCTATGGCCGCCATGTGAACCCGAAATGGAGCGACCTGATCCGGGAGATCGCCTTTTTCGACGATCCCGGGATCGAGCGGATGACCCTGGCACGGCGGGTGCGGCGCCTGCGTCGCACCCTGATGGCGGGCTTCGGCGAGACGGCGACGCAGATCCCCGTCACCGGCCAGGTGGTGACCGACACCTATGCATCCCGGATGCCCCATTTCGACCGGCTGTGGAACGTGGAGGACGTGTTCAACCGCGCCCATAACCGCTTCAAGCTGCTGCCGAAATCGGTGCCGGTGAACCTGCCGGGCGCGCCGCCGGCCGTGGCGCACTGGACCTATCCGCTGCCCATGCGCGTGCCCGGCGCGCGCAACATCTACACCTTCCACGACCTGGTGCCGCTGCGCCTGCCCTTCACCACGCTGGACCACAAGCGCCGCTATTTCCGCCTGTGCAGGATGCTGCTGAACCAGGCCGACCACATCGTGACGGTGAGCGAGGCATCCCGCCGCGACGTCATCAGCCTGCTTGGCGCCGATCCCGGGAAGGTGACGAACACCTATCAATCCGTGGAGCTGCCGCCCGCGCTGGCGAACAAGCCCGAGGACCAGGCCCGTGACGAGATTCGTGGCGCCTTCGGGCTGGAAT
>DATCMG010000029.1:0-7456 GCA_036563555.1 Roseomonas sp.
CATGTTCCTGAGCCGGAAATGTCGCAGCCGGGAGCCCGGGCGGATCACGACGCGTAGCCCCTCCGACGCCTGCTCCAGCCCCAGTACATTCCGTGGAAAGCGGCGGGTCGAGGGCAGTTCCGCCTCAAAGTCCGGCCCGAGGCGTAGCAGCGCCCCGTCCGGCCCCTCCTCCACCCAATAGGGAATGTCGGGCGCGGCGAGGTCCAGCACGATCCGGCCATGGCCGGGATGGTCGCCCAGCCGCACCCTTGCCCGCTCCGCCAGGGCTGGCGAGGCGAGGAGGAGGGAGCCGCAGACCACGAGGATCGCCGCGCCGCGCATCAATCGAAGCTCGCCAGCAGGGCGTCTATCTCGGCCTGGGAGGAGCCTGTGCCGCCGGTCTGGGGGCCGTTCGCAAGGCGCTCCCCTTCCGTCCGCGGCGGGCCGGTGCGGGCCGGCAGGGCAACCGAGGGTGCGTAGCGGCCCGTCGTCTCGCGCACGCGCTGCTCGATCTGCTTCAACGCGTTCACCACCTTGCCGATCCGCTGGCCCGTGATGTCCTGGAAGGCGCAGGCCTCGTAGATCCGGGTCACGCAGGCCCCGATCGTGTCCGATGCCTCGGCCGGCAGGCTCGGCTGGAGATTCTCCAGCGTCTCGCAGACATCCAGGATTTCGTTGGCGGCGCTGGCGGTGCTCTTCACCACTTCATCCAACTCGTCCGTCGCGGCGGGGAGATGGGTGGCGTCCACATTCTCCACCCGCATCGCCGCGATCTCCTCCTTCGCGGCGGCGACCATGCGCCCGAGGGATTCCAGTTCCTGCAGGAGCGCGGCCTCGGTCCGGCCCAGGCCGGACATGAACTGCAGCGCGACCTCCGCGCGATCGATCTTAGGCATGCGCCATCACCTTTTCGATCTTCTCGCGCAGCGTCTCTGCGTTGAAGGGCTTGACGATGTAGTTCGACACGCCGGCCGCGCGGGCCGCAACCACGTTCTCGGTTTTGCTCTCCGCCGTGATCATGATGAAAGGCGTGGATTTCAGCTTCGCATCCGCCCGCACCTCCTTCAGCAGGTCCAGCCCCGTCATCGGCTCCATGTTCCAGTCGGAGATGACCAGGCCGAAATTGCCGGTGCGCAGCTTGGACAGCGCCTCCTGCCCGTCCGTCGCCTCCTCGACATTGTTGAAGTCGAGTTGCTTCAGCAGGTTCCGGATGATCCGCAGCATCGTCTTGTAGTCGTCGACGATCAGCACGTTGGTATTTTTGTCCATCGCCATCACTCTCCTTTCAATTCGTCTGGTTATCGGCCGCCCGGTTATCCCCCGAGCGAAGTCGGGCCAGCTCCGCCGTCAGGCTGCGGGCCCGGTCGGGGCGCATGGCCCCGATCACCGGGGCGGCCTTCGCCTCCCGCATCCGATTCACGATCTGTACGAGCACAGGCATTTCCAAATCGTCGAAAACGGCGGCCGCATCGCGCGGGCGCATCGTTTCGTAGGTCTTCACCAGACCGCGCCAGCCGGCCTCCTCGCGCTCCCCCCGACCGCGATCCAGGGCCTCGAGCCGCGACTGGAGCGCCGCCATTTCCTCCAGCCGCGCCGTCATGCGGCGCTCCGCACCGGCGAGCACGGCCTCGCGTGCGGCCAGCGCCGTCTCGCGCGCCTCGATCTCGGCGCGGCGTTCGCGCAGACGGCCCAGCAGCGCGCGCTCGGCCTGGTCCACCGGATCCGGCAGCGGTGCGGGGGCGGGCGGTGGCGCGGGGGCGCGTGCAGGCGCGGGCGGCGGGGACGAAGCGGCCGCGCTTGAGACGATTGATGCCTCTCCGGGGATCGCGCTCCACAGGGACTGAGCCTTCACCAGCGCCAGGCCGCCGCAGGCGAAGAGGATGATGGGCAACAGCCGCGGTCGCCGCAGCGGGAGCGACAGGCGCCTCACCGCGCCATCCTCAGCGCGCGCAGCAGGTCGCGTTCTGCCTGACTGTAGGAAGTGTTTTCCTCGGCCGGGGAGCCGGGCACGGGTGCCGCGGCGGAACGGCCCTGGCGCACCAGCACCTCCAGCCTGTCGGCCAGCCCCTCTGCGCGCTCCACAAGAAAGCGCAGATCCTCGCGCAGGGCCTCGGCCGTGGCAGCCTGCCGCGCCTGTGTCTCCAGCGTGGCGCGCAGGCCGGATAGGGTGGATTGTGCCTCGCGCGTCGCCGCCTCGAAGCCAAGTGCGCCTTCGGCCAGCGCCGCGCGGTCCTGGCGCAATGCCGCGAGGCCACGCTCCAGCCGCAGCACGAAGGGCAGCGCCGCCACGAGCAACAGCAAGAGCGCCCCCTGCACTATCCACTCCAACAGGCTCATGCGTCCTCCTCCGTGCCGATACGCTTCAGTTCACGCTCGATCCGCACTGCCAGACGGTTCTCGCGCCGGCCGAGCATCGCCTCGAACAGCGGCACGTCACCGCAGCGCAGCCGCACCGGCGCGCCGGGGCCGACATTCAAGGTCAGGCGGTCGCCCGGTCTGAGGTTCACGACGGTCGAGAGCGGCAGGGGCTGTTCGTCCAGCACCACGTCCAACGCCACCTCGGTATGGCGTAGCTCGTCGGCCAAGTGGTTCTCCCAGATGGAGTCGCGGCCGAACTTCTCGCCCATGAACTGCTGCAGCAGCAGCTCTCGCACCGGCTCTAGCGTGGCATAGGGCAGCAGCAATTCCATCTTGCCGCCACGGTCCTCCATCTCGACCCGCAGCTTCACGAGGACGGCGGCGTTGGACAGGCGCGAGATGGCGGCGAAGCGCGGATTCACCTCCAGCCGCTCGAACTGGAACTCCACGGGGCAGAGGGGTTCGAAGGCAACCGAGACGTCCCGCAGGACCACCCCGATCAATCGCTCGACAAGGGTCCGCTCGATGGTGGTGTAGGGGCGGCCCTCGATCCGCATGGCCGCCGTGCCCCGCCGCCCACCCAGCAGCACGTCCACCACGGAGTAGATCAGGGCCGAATCCACGACCATTAGTCCGTGATTGTCCCATTCACGCGCCTTGGTCACGGCCAGCATGGCCGGCAGCGGGATGGAGTTGAGATAGTCCCCGAAGCGGAGCGAGGTGATGCCGTCGATCGATACCTCCACATTATCGGAGGTGAAGTTGCGCAACGTCGTGCTCATCAGCCGGACCAGCCGGTCGAACACGATTTCCAGCATCGGCAGGCGCTCATAGGAGACGAGCCCGCTGCTGATGATCCGCTCAATGCCGGATTTCGCCTCGTGGACCTCATCGCCGTCAAAGCCGAGAAGGCTGTCGATCTCCGCCTGGTTGAGCACCCGCGCCGCATCGGCTCCGCCGGCCGGTGCCTCGGCCTCCTCCTCGATCGAGGCGCCCCAGGCGGCGGCGAGATCCTCCTCCTCGGTGCTCACTGGACGATCATCTCGACGAAGAGCACGTCGAGCACCTTTGCCGGGCTGGCGGCGAGTGAGGCGCGGTTCCGCAGCTCCTCTCGCAGCCGGTAGGTGCCCTGGCTGCCGCGCAGTTCCTCCGGCCGCATTTCCCGAAGATAGGTCTGGAACAGGTCCAGCAGGCGGGGCATGGCGGCCTGCATGGCGGCGACATCCGCCTCCCCCGACAGTTCCAGCTTCGCACGCAGGCGGATGAAGGTTGCGCGGCGGCCAGTGACGTTCAAATTCGTCAGGATTTCCGGCATGTCCATGAAGACCGGCGGCCTGGCCGGCTGCGCGGGCGCGGATGTGGGCGCGGTGGGGTCATGCCCGTTGGCATGGCTGCCCTCGGAGGCTGTGGCTGGCGCAGCATGGCGTTCGGCGGATTTTCCGAAAGGCAGCATGCCGCCGAACCACAGCCCGGCGCCCGCGCCGCCCAGCAACAGGGGCAATGCCAGCAGGATCAGCTTCCTCCTGCCGCCCGTCTTCGGGGCCGCATCCGCTCCGTCCGCTGTGGGTGCTGCCGCCTGGGCCATGGGGGTCGGGTGCTTCCTGCCGTTCCGATGCCCCGATGCTCGCCTCCTCCTCCTTAACAAAGCTTTGCGTCTGGGCCGGAAAGGCCACGCATCCGGCAATTCCTGCCGCCTCCGGGCAGGCCTCGTGCCCTGAAGGGCGCCGGATCCCTGGCACGGGCGTTGCGCAAACCATTCCGAAACCAAGGTGCCGCATGCTCGCGGTCCCGATGGCAAAAGGCGGACGGCGCGGATGGACAATCCCGGCTACATCGCTCTCTCGCGGCTGGTGGCGCAGAATCGCGCGACCGCCGTGCTGGCCCACAACATGGCGAATGCCGAGACGCCGGGCTTCCGCGCATCGCGCCCCGTCTTTGCCCAGCATCTTGAGCGCCAGCGCGACTCTCGCGTGCCACCCGGGGCGGAGATGCTGCATTTTGCGCAGGACCGCGCCACCTGGCGCGACGAATCGCCCGGCGCGGTGCAGGCCACCGGCAATCCGCTCGATGTGGCCATTTCGGGCGAAGGCTTCTTTTCCGTCCAGACCCCGCGCGGCGAACGCTACACGCGCGCCGGACGCTTTGCCCTCGGGCCCGAGGGGGGCATCGTGGACATGGAAGGCAATGCGCTCCTCGGCACAGACGGCAATCCGTTGCGCATCGCGCCCAACGACACGCGGCTGAGCATCCGCGGCGATGGCACGCTGTCGAGCGAGAATGGCGAGATCGGGAAGATCCGGATCAGCCGCTTCGCCGAGCCGCAGCGCCTGATGGCCGAGGGCGACCGGTTGCTCTCCGCCGGCGCTGGCCAGGCGCCCGAAACCATCGAGCGTCCCGCGCTGGTGCAGGGCTCGCTGGAGGGCAGCAATGTGCGGCCGGTCCTCGAGTTGACCCGGCTCACCGCCGAGATGAGGGAGTTCCAGTTCATAGCACAATTCGCGGAGAAGGAAGGCGAGCGGCTCTCCGGCGCCGTCGACCGCATCCTGCGGAAGCGCGGCTGATGCGCGCGCTCCGGGCCGCCGGCCATCATCAGACAAAGCAGTGCCGGCGGTCGCCGGCGAGGGGATTCTAGATCATGCGCGCGCTCTGGACCGCCGGCACGGGCATGATGGCCCAGCAGACCAATGTCGAGGTCATCTCCAATAACATCGCCAATATGAGCACCACGGGCTTCAAGCGCCGGCGCGCGGAGTTCCAGGACCTCATGTATCAGAACATGCGCCGCGTCGGCTCGCAGTCCTCCGATACGGGAACGACGCTTCCCTCCGGCGCGCAGGTCGGGCTTGGTGTCCGCACCGCGGGCGTCTACCGCATCCATGAGCAGGGAAGCCTGCAGCAGACCGAGAATAAGTTCGATGTCGCGATCCGCGGCAATGGCTTCCTTCAGGTCCAGCTTCCCTCCGGTGAAACCGCCTATACCCGCGATGGCACGCTCGGCCTCTCGCCGGAGGGGGTGGTTGTCACCGCTGAGGGCTATCCGGTCCTGCCCGGCATCACCATTCCCACGAACGCGCGGGACGTGACGATCAACGGCAATGGCGAGGTGCTGGTGAAGATCGACGGGCAAATGGCCGCGCAGAATGTGGGCCAGTTCCAGCTTGCCATCTTCGCGAATGAGGGTGGGTTGGAGGCGATCGGCGACAACCTGCTCATGGCCTCATCATCCTCCGGGGCGGCGCAGCAGGGGGCTGCGGGCACCCCGGGCTACGGCAATGTCATGCAGGGCTTCATCGAGACCTCCAACGTGAATGTGGTGCAGGAGATCACGAGCCTGATCACGGCCCAGCGCGCCTATGAGATGAACAGCAAGGTTATCACCGCGAGCGACGAGATGCTCAACACCGTCGCGCGGCTGCGGTGAGCGCGATGAAGCGCCTGGTTCTCGGCTTCCTGCTTCTCGCCGTCCCCGCGCGGGCGGACTTTGCTGCGTTGCGTCCGCATGCGGTGGTGGAGGACGCCGTCATCCGCCTTTCCGACCTGTTCGACGGGGCCGGGCAAAATGCCGGCCGCGTTGTCGGGCCTGCCCCCGCACCAGGACGGCGCGTGGTGGTGGAGCCCGCCCAGCTTCTTGCCATCGCGCGCGCCCATGGGGTGGCCTGGCGTCCCCTCACCGCTGCCGACACGGTGGTGGTGGAGCGCCCGGGCCGTGCCGTGCCGCGGGACGAGGTGCTGGACCTGCTGCGTGGCGAGCTTGGCCGCATGGGGCTGGATCCGCAGGCGGATCTGGAGCTGCCTGGCTTTCAGGCACCCATGGTGCCGCTCGCCGCCTTCACCCAGCTCGCGCTGGAACAGCCCGCCTTCGAGGCGGCGACCAACCGTTTCTCCGCGACACTGGTGGTCGTGGCGGAAGGGATGCCGACGCTTCGGCAGCGGATCGCCGGCCGCGCCGTCGCGACCGCCGCGGTGGTGGTGGCCGCGCGCCGCCTCTCCCTTGGCGAGGTGGTGGGGCCGGGCGACCTGCGCCTCGTCCGCCAGCGGGCGGAGCGTGTGCGGCCTGGCCTTGCCACGGATCCCGGCCAGGTCGTCGGTAAGGCATTGCGCCGCCCGGTCGGCGAAGGCCTCGCCTTTGCCGTCAACGACCTCACCTTGCCCATCGTGATCGAGAAGAACGCCAGCGTCATCATGGTGATGGAGGGGCCGGGGGTCAGCATGACCGCCCAGGGCCGCGCCATGGCCGCGGCCGCGCGGGGTGAGATCGTGCCGGTGATGAATCTTGCTTCCCGTTCCGTGGTGGAGGGGCAGGCGATCGGGCCGGGCCGCGTGCGCGTCGCCTTCGGCAGCGTTCCTGTCAGTCGTTGAGGGAGAGCATCATGCGAATTGCCCTGCTTCTCCTTCCGCTCCTGCTCGCCAGTTGCGGCACGGCCGAGCGCCTGGCGCGTATCGGCCACGCGCCGGAGATGGCGCCGATTGCCGATCCCACACGCAGCCCGGATTACCAGCCCGTATCGATGCCGATGCCTGCGCCGCAGGATGCGCGCGGCCTCTCGGCCAGCAGCCTCTGGCGGCCGGGCAGCCGGACCTTCCTGCGCGACCAGCGCGCGGCGAGCATGGGCGACCTCATCACCATCCTTGTTTCCATCAAGGACACGGCGAACCTGTCCAACAGCACGAATCGCAGCCGCGACAATTCGGAGAATCTGGGCATCCCGCGCCTGCTTGGCCTCGATGCCTCCTATGCCCGTTTCTTCCCGAACAGCATCGACCCGACAAAGCTCGTTGAGGCCAGCTCGGCCAATTCGTCCACTGGCACAGGACGCATTCAGCGCAACGAGGCGGTGACGATGCGGATCGCGGCGACGGTCACGCAGGTGCTGCCCAATGGGAATCTCGTCGTCGGCGGGCGGCAGCAGGTGCGGGTGAACCAGGAGATGCGCGACCTGAACATCGCGGGGATCATCCGCCCGCAGGATATCGCGAGCGACAACACCGTGCAGCACGACCGGCTGGCCGAGGCACGGATTGCCTATGGTGGCCGGGGCACCGTCAGCGATGTGCAGCAGCCACGCTACGGGCAGCAGGTGCTCGACGCCATCCTGCCCTTCTGAACGCAGAAAGGGCG
>DATCMG010000033.1:0-4441 GCA_036563555.1 Roseomonas sp.
CTTCATCGGCCCGGTCGCGGGCTATTACAGCTCCGCCGACGGCAAGCTCATGGCCCTGCCCTTCAACAGCAGCACGGCCATCGCCTTCTACAACAAGGATATGTTCCAGCGCGCGGGCCTGGACACCAACAGCTTCCCCGCCACCTGGGAGGGTGTCGAACAGGCCGCGCGCAAGCTGAAGGACGCCGGCATCGCCTGCCCCATGACCACCGCCTGGCCGACCTGGCTGATGGTGGAGCAGCTCCTGGCCATCCATGACGTGCCGCTGGCCAGCCGCAGCAACGGGTTCGAGGGCCTCAATGCCGAGCTGAACCTGACCAACCCGCTGATGGTCCGTCATCTGACCAACCTCGTGAACTGGCAGAAGGAAGGCCTGTTCCGCTACGCCGGCCGCGACACGGCGGGCGACCCGCTCTTCCCCGCCGGCGAATGCGCCATCACCTTCGCCTCCTCCGGACTGCGCGCACGCATCTCGCGCGAGGCGCGCTTCCAGTGGGGCGCGGCCATGCTGCCCTATTACGAGGGCACCACGCCGCGGAACTCCATCATCGGTGGCGCCGCCTTCTGGACCATGAATCGCGGCCCCAATGCCCGCCGCACGCCCGAGGAGCTGAAGGGCGTGGCCGAGTTCTTCCGCCACATCACCAGCCCCGCCGTGATGGCGAAGTGGCACCAGGACACCGGCTACGTCCCCGTCACCCGCGCTGCTTACGAAGCAACGAAGGAGGCCGGGTTCTACCAGCAGAACCCCGGCGCGGACGTGCCGATCGAGCAAATGCTGCGCGGCGGCGAGCCCACCCCGAACAGCCGCGGCATCCGCCTCGGCGGCTTCATCGAAATCCGCAACATCATCCAGGAGGAGATGGAGCGGGCTTTCCAGGGCCAGGTAACGCCGGAACAGGCCCTGGCCGCCGCCAACACCAGGGGCAACCAGGTGTTGCGGAATTTCGAGCGCACCAACCGTAACAACTGATTGCCAGGGGCCGGGCGGGACATCCCCGCCCGGTCCTCAAAGGGGCGTTATGCAGAAGAAAGTCATATTCCAGGGCAGGCTGCTGCCGATTGCCCTGCTGGCGCCCCAGTTGGCGGTCACCTTCGTGTTCTTCTTCTGGCCGGCGGGCCAGGCGATCTACCAATCGCTGCTGCGGGAGGATGCCTTCGGCTTCTCCCGCGAGTTCGTCGGGCTGGAAAACTTCCAGGAGGTGCTGTCGGACCCGGCCTGGGTCAACGCGGCGCTGAACACTGTCGTTTTCTCGGCCTGCGTCGCGGGGCTCGCCCTGGGCCTCGCGCTGTTCCTTGCCGTGCAGGCCGACAAATCCCTGCGCGGCGCGACCGTCTATCGAAGCCTGCTGATCTGGCCCTATGCCGTCGCGCCTGCGGTCGCAGCCGTGCTCTGGCTGTTCCTCTTCCAGCCGAATGTCGGGCTTCTCGGCCGTGGGCTGAACGCGATCGGCATCGCCTGGGACTACCGGCTGAACGGCAACCAGGCGATGATCCTCATCATCATTGCGGCCGCCTGGAAGCAGCTTGCCTATAACTTCATCTTCTTCCTCGCGGGGTTGCAATCCATCCCCGCCAGCGTGCTGGAGGCCGCGGCCATCGATGGCGCCCGCCCGGCCCGCCGCTTCTGGACGGTGATCTTCCCGCTCCTCTCCCCCACCACCTTCTTCCTGCTGGTGGTCAACCTGACCTACGCCTTCTTCGAGACCTTCGGCATCATCCACGCGCTCACCAATGGCGGCCCCGCCAAGGCGACCGAGACGCTGATCTACAAGGTCTATGTGGACGGGGTGGAGAATCTGAACCTCGGCCAATCCTCGGCGCAAAGCGTGATCCTGATGATCCTCGTGATCGGGCTCACCGCCATCCAGTTCCGCGCGGTCGAGAAGAAGGTGCATTACTGATGGACAGCACCCTGCCCATGGAGGGCACCCGAGCTGCCCCCATCCGGGACGACGCGCTGCTGCGCGCCACGCGCCGCCGCCGCATCATCTCCCGCATCATCGCCCATGGCGCGCTGCTCCTGGGCGTCGCCATCGTCGCTTTTCCGATCTGGATGACGCTGGTCGGCTCCACGCATGACGCGGCCACCATCGGCCGTGGCGATGTTCCGCTCGTCCCCGGCGTCCACGCCGCGGAGAACTACGCCATCGCCTGGAACGAGGGCGGCGGGCGCACCCGCACCACCCCGGCCTCGGTCATGCTGTGGAACAGCCTGCTGATGGCCGTTCTGATCGCGGTCGGGAAGATCGCGATCTCCATCCTTTCGGCCTATGCCGTCGTGTTCTTCCGCTTTCCCGGGCGGATGGCGGCCTTCTGGGCGATCTTCATCACGCTGATGCTGCCGGTGGAGGTGCGGATTATCCCGACCTTCCAAGTGATCGTGGACCTGAACCTCGGCAACACCTGGGCGGGGCTGGTCGTGCCGCTGATCGCCTCGGCCACCGCCACGCTCCTGTTCCGCCAGTTCTTCCTCACCATCCCCGACGAGTTCGTGGAGGCCGCGAAGATCGACGGCGCCGGCCCGCTGCGCTTCCTCAAGGACGTGGTGCTGCCGCTGTCCCTGACCAATATCGCGGCGCTCTTCGTCATCCTCTTCATCTATGGGTGGAACCAGTATCTCTGGCCCCTCCTCATCATCAATGATCGTTCCATGGAAACGATCGTGGTCGGCCTTTCCAAGATGATCGGCCGCGGCGATTCCCAGAACGACTGGAACACCATCATGGCGACCGCCGTGCTGGCCCTGCTGCCCCCCGTGCTCGTGGTGGCGCTGATGCAGCGCTGGTTCGTCCGCGGCCTGACCGAGACCGAGAAGTAAGCCCCATGGCCACCCTGTCCCTCCACGACGTGAAGAAGTCCTTCAACACCACCCCGGTCCTGCATGGCATTGACCTGGAGGTGGGCGACGGCGAGCTTGTCGTCATCGTCGGTGCCTCGGGCTGCGGAAAGTCCACCCTGCTGCGCATCGTGGCGGGGCTGGAGACACCGACCTCCGGGCAGGTGGTGATCAACAACCGCGACGTGACGGGGCTCGAGCCCGCCGACCGCGACATCGCCATGGTGTTCCAGAATTATGCGCTCTATCCGCATATGTCCGTCTTCGGGAACATGGCCTATGGGCTGAAGATCCGGGGGCTTCCGAAAGCCGAGATCGAGCGGCGGGTGAAGGATGCCGCCGAGATCCTCGGCATCGGCGCGCTGCTGGACCGCAAGCCGAAGCAACTCTCGGGCGGCCAGCGCCAGCGCGTTGCCATGGGCCGCGCCATCGTGCGCGAGCCGGCGCTCTTCCTCTTCGACGAGCCCCTTTCCAACCTCGATGCCAAGCTGCGCGTGCAGATGCGGGCCGAGATCCGCCGGCTGCAACGCCGCCTCGGTGTCACCTCCCTCTTCGTCACCCATGACCAGGTGGAGGCGATGACGCTGGGCGACCGGCTGGTGGTGATGAATGCGGGCCGCCCCGCCCAGGTGGCGCCGCCGATGGAAATCTTCTCCCGCCCCGCCGATACCTATGTCGCCGGTTTCATCGGCAGTCCGGCGATGAACTTCATCCCCGCCTCGCTGGACCATGGAAACGGCGCCGCCCGGCTCGCCGATGGCACGCTGATCCCCTTCGCCGACGGGCCTCGGCCCGGCCCGGCCGGAATGCCGCTCACGCTCGGCCTTCGTCCGGAGCATGTCACGCCGGGCAATGGCGAAGGCTCGATTCCGCTGGCGGTGGAGCTGGTCGAGCCACTGGGCTCCGAGACAGTTGTGCATGGCAGGGCGCCCGATGGCATGGCTGTCACCGCCCGCCTGCAAGGCGCCTTCGCCGGCTCCACCCTGCCCGTCCACCTGTCGCCGGCGCATCTCCATGTCTTCGATGCGGGCACGGGGCGTCGCCTGGATCCCTGATCCGTCCCTTTCCCCTTTCGGCCGCGCGCATCGCCCGCTACCCATCACGGCGATGGATGCCTGGCCGAACGAGACCCCCGCCCTCCCCGCGCTGCGGGAGAATGCCGACCGCCTGTGGCACGCTAACCACTTCGCGGAGGCCGCCCGGCTCTATGCCGAGGCCGCTTCCCTCTCGCCCGAACCGGCCCTCCTCCTTCTCTGGCAGGGTCATGCGTTGCGGGCGGCGGGCGAACCCGAATCGGCGCTCGCCGCCTATGCCCGCGCATCGGCCGAGGCCCCGGCCGATCCGGCACCGCATCGCCATCGCGGCCATGCCCTCCGCCTGATGGGCCGCACCGAGGAGGCGTTGCGCGCCTATGCCCTGGCCGTGGCGCTGGACATCGGCGCGACGGAAGGCCCGGCGGCCGAGGCGGCGATCAACGCCCTCGATTCAGAGAACCCCTCCGTCCCGGAACCTCCGCTCCCCCCGGCGGCAAAGGCCGAGCCGGCGCCCGCCCCGGTCCCAGCCGCCCCAGAGCCCCCCACACCGCGCCCTGCGCCACCTCCC
>DATCMG010000049.1:0-5072 GCA_036563555.1 Roseomonas sp.
CGGGTCGTGGTGATCCTCACCGGCACGGGGCTGAAGTCGACGCCGCGCTATGCCGAGATGCTGGGGATCGGGCCGGTCTGACGGACCTGTTGGCCTGCCGGAACACCGGGCTTCGGCTTGGCCGGTTCCACGGCCGATGACCGCCGCGCCGGTGGTCCATCGCCTCGGTGCGCCGCTGCCCGAGCCGTGCGGAGCGGCAATCGAAGGTCAGTAAACCTTAACCCTGCCTTTTCTATCCTGGCCGCCCCCGGACGGAGCGGCCAGGATGGACGCCATGACCCCGGCGGCGCCGGACGCCGCCAGTTTTCGCCACCGCACCGCCCTGCGCGGCTCGGTGCGCTCGCCCTTCGCGGTTGCGCCGGGCTACCCCGGCGCCTCTGAGCGGCAGCCGGAGCGCCAGACCGATCGAGTGGGGCGGGGCTGATGAACATCCTCGGCCGCAAGGTGGTGCTCCGCGCGCTGGAAGAGGCGGATGCGCCGCTTCTTCATGTCTGGTCCAATGATCCGGAGATCTGGCAGGGGCTGGGCGGCTGGCACTTCCCGACCGCCCCCGCCGCGACCCGCGCCTGGATCGCCGCGCAATCCGCCGCCTCCCCCGACCAGCGCTTCGCCGTGACATTGGGGGGCGAACTGCTTGGTACGGCGAACCTCGTGGAGATCGATTGGAAGAACCGCCACGCCTTTCATGGCATGATGATCGGGCCCACCGCTCAACGCGGCCAGGGCGTCGGCACGGACACGATCATGGCGGTGATGCGCTACGCCTTCGATGAGCTGGGGCTGGAGCGGCTGGACGGCTCCATCATCGAGTTCAACGAGGCGAGCCGCCGCGCCTATTGCGACCGCTGCGGTTGGGTGGTGGAAGGGCGCCAGCGCCGCTGGTTTCATCGCCAGGGCCGTTTCTGGGACCGCGTCATCGTCGGCGTAACGCGTGATGACTACCGCGCGCTCCTCCAGCGCAATGCCTATTGGGACTGAAGGCGCAGGAACGGCGCGATCACTCTCCGCCACGCGCATTTTGCGCGCCCTTCCGGGAAAGCCTGCCAGCATCCCTAACCACCTGTTCAGCAGCTTGCCCGCAAGCTGCCGCCGCCCAGGAGGATGGAGGCCAGGATGGCCACTTTCGCGGAGGAGCCGGTGCGGTCGAACGGCATCGCCGGCCTTCATGCCAATGACGGCTTCGAACGGTTGATGCTTGGCGGCTTCCTCCCGCTCGATCCCGGCCCGCCTCTCGGTGTGGGCGGGCGGGAGAGTGTCGCGCAGCGCTGGTTCGGCGGCGCCCCGCGCCATCACGGATTTCGCAACGGGCGCAGCGCCCTGGCGCTCGGCGCCTGCGCCGCCTTCGGCCCGATCCGCACGCTCTGGTTGCCCGCCTATGCCTGCCATGCCGTCGCGGATGGCGCCGAGGCAGCGATGCGGAACGGGGATGTCGCACGCCTTGCCATCTACCCCCTCGCCCCGGAGGGACCGCTCTCCCCCGATGCCGGCTTCCTCGCGTCGCATCTGGCGCCGGGCGATGCGGTGCTCGTCATCTCCTATTTCGGGCGCCCGCCCGGGCAGAAGCTGCGCCGGCTGGCGGCCGCCCGGCCGGATGTGGTCTGGATCGAGGATCGCGCTCAGGCCCTCTGGCCCGGCCCGGCCTGGGGCGACGCCATCCTCTACAGCCCGCGCAAGCTGCTGGGCGTCGCGGATGGCGGGTATTGCGTCGTGACCCCGCGCGGCGCGGCCCGCGCCCGAGCCCTGCCGGACCAGCCCGCGCCGCCTACCGAAGCGGAGGCCCCGCCCGTCCTGCGCCGTTTCGAGGATGAACCAGGCAACGCCGCCTGGTTCCCCGCCTATCGCGTGGCCGAGCGCCGCATGTCGGTCGGGCCCGGCGCCCCCAGTCGCCTCACCGGCGCTCTCCTCGCCCGGCAGGATTTCCGCGCCATCGCCGCCATGCGCCGCGCCAACCATGCCGCCCTGCGGCCACTGGTCCCCGAAGCCTTCCACCTGGCGCCCGCGCCGGATCACCCGGCCTGGGTGCCACAAGGCCTGCCGCTCCTCGTGCCCGATGCCGCAGGAATCTCGGCCCGCATGGCGGAATCGCACGTCTTCTGCCCGGTGATGTGGCTCGATTCCATCGATCCCGGCCCCTGCGCCCGTGCCCGCTCCCTGGCTGGCCGTGTTCTTCTCCTGCCCCTCGACCAGCGCTATGGGCCGGGGGAGATGGGGCGGGTTGCCTCGGTCTTCCGCGCGGCCACCTCGGGGTCCGGATCGGCCGTTCCGCGCGCCGCCTGACCGCCATAGGCGGGCAGGGACCAGCCCCCGCCCAGCGCCGCTGCCCTGATGCCGAAGGCGACCAGCGCCCCGGCGCCGACCGCCACCGCGCGGTCCGCCCCAATCCCCTGCAAGGCCAGCAAGGCGCCTGCCCCGGCTGCCGCGGCGGTGGCGTAGATCTCGCGCCGCAGGATGAGGGGGATCTCGCCGCAGATCACGTCGCGGATCAGGCCGCCGAAGCTCGCGGTCATTACCCCCATCAGAACCGAAACCCAGGGCGCCGCGCCCGCACGGGTCGCCGCCTCGGCCCCCAGCACGGCGAAGACCGCCATGCCCGCCGCATCGGCCCAGAGCAGCAGCGCCACACGGCGCTCCACGCGCGGCGCGGCGAAGAAGACCAGCAGGGCGAAGGTCGCGGCCAGGATCGCGAGGTCGGGCCGCGCCAGCCATGCGACGGGCAGCCCCAGCAGCAGGTCACGCAGCGTGCCGCCGCCGAAGGCCGTGACGCCCGCGACAAGCAGGAATCCCACCGGATCCATCCGCTTGCGCGCGGCCGTCAGCGCGCCGGCGGTTGCGAAAGCAGCGGTGCCGATCCAGCCCAGTGCTTCCAGCGCCAGGTCGAAGGGCGCGGCCACCCCGGACTATTCGGCCGGAAGCGGATCGGGCGCCGCGCGGCGGGCCACCCGCAGCGCCTCGCCCCGTGCGGTCCCGGCGCAGAAAAGGGAGGCGACCAGCAGCACCGCCACGGTGGGCAGCACCAGCCAGGGCATGCCGTGATCGAGCATCAGCCCGAAGGGCACCGGCGTGATGGCGCCCCCCAGCGGCAGGCCGGAGGAGATGAAGCCGAACACCTTGCCCATCTGGCCGGGCGGCGCCGCGTTCTTCACCATCACGTCGCGCGGGGTGCGCGAGGCACCGAGCGCACCGCCCGCCACCAGCGCGACGAAGGGCAGCGCCGCATCGGGCAGCGGCACCAGCCCCATGGCCAGGAACAGGGCGATGGAGAGCGTCGTCAGCACCGTGACGAAGGTGAAGTGGCGGGTGTGGCGGTCGGCATACCAGCCGCCTACCAGCACCCCGCCGGTGGCGCCCGTCACATATCCTGTCAGGGCGAGCGAGGCGACGGCGAGCGGCGTCCCCCAGAGCTGATCCAGCGTCGCGATCAGGAAAGACTGAATCCCGACCCCCGCCATGGAGGAGAGAAGGAAGAAGGCGAAGAACATCAGCATCGTGCGTGACAGCAGCACCTGCCGCCCGACCGGCGCCCCGTTCTTCTTTGGCCGCGCCTGGTCCTTCAAGATGCGCGACTGCAGCAGGATCGCGGCCACCACGGGCACGCCGAGCAGCCCCAGCGCCAGCAGGGCCGGGCGCCAGCCCACCCCCATGGTCTGGGTCATCAGGCCGATCACCAGCGGCGCGGCGGCGAAGCCGAGATTGCCGGTGAAGGTGTGCATGGCGAAGGCGCGCCCCATGCGGCGCTCGCCGATGCTGCTGCCGAGGATCGCGTAATCCGCCGGATGGATCACCGAATTGCCGATGCCCGACAGCACGGCAAGGCCGAGGATCACCCAGTAATTCGGCGCCAGCGCCATGGCCGAGATGGAAAGCGCCATGAGCAGCGTGCCGCCCAGCAGGTAGGGCCGGGCACCGTGCCGGTCCACCAGGAAGCCCACCGGGGTT
The DNA here is from genome assembly GCA_036563555.1 of Roseomonas sp. Lineage (GTDB taxonomy): Bacteria > Pseudomonadota > Alphaproteobacteria > Acetobacterales > Acetobacteraceae > Roseomonas. Next base: position 3,937 of record DATCMG010000049.1, read on the forward strand.
TGCAGCAGGGCCGTCACCGCGCTCATCAGCGCGACCGAAAGGCCGAGCACCGCATAGGAGACGCCGAACTCCTCCCGCCAGATCGGGAAGAGCGGGGCGAGGCAGAGCATGTAGAAATGCGAGAGGAAATGCCCCGTGCCGATCAGCCCGATGATTTGCCAATCGCGGCTGGGGGGCTCATCGGCCAGGACGTTCTCGTTCCTCATGGGCCGGAAACTGCGCCCGGCCATGTGAGCCGGTCAATCGCGCCTTTTGCGGGGCCGGTTGGCGTCAGGCGGCGAGCGGCGCGGGGCGCCCCACGGTTTCACGGATCGCCTCGACCAAAGGCCCGGCCAGCGGCGCCAGCCCGCCCAGGTCCCCGAACACGGCCATCTCCGCTGCACCCAGCGGCGGTAGTCCGGGCAGGGGGACCAGACCCTCCGGAAGGCCGGATGCGCCGATCACCGTCGCCCCCAATCCGGCCTGCGCCGCGGCCGCGATGCCAAGAAGGCTGGGCGAGGTGTAGATGATCTCGAACCCCATCCCCGCCCGGGCGAGGGCCGCCAGCGCCCGGTCACGAAACATGCATCCGGCGGGCAGCATGGCCAGCGGCAGGGGGCGGGCCTGCGGCGGGGTCCAGCCTGGGGCGGCGGCCCAGATCACCGGCTCGGTCCAGAGGATGGTGCCCTCGCTCTCCCCATCCCGCCGCTTGCCGAGGACGAGATCGAGCGACCCCGCCTCCATGGCCCGGCGCAGTTCATGGGAGCGGCCGACCTCCACCTCCAGCCTGATGCCGGGATGGGACCGCGCGAAGCGGGCGAGCAGGGGGGCAAGGTTGCGCGGCACGAAATGATCCGCGACGCCCAGGCGAAGCCGACCTGAAACGGGGGGCGCAACGAGGCGCTGCACCGCCTCCTCATTCAGGGCGAGCATCCGGCGGGCATAGGCGAGAAGCGTTTCCCCCTGCGGCGTCAGGGCGACGCTGCGGCTGGTCCGCTCCAGCACGCGTTTGCCGAGAAGATCCTCCAGCCGCCGGATCTTCAGGGAAATGGCGGATTGCGTCAGGCCAAGCGCGGGCGCTGCCGCCGTGAAACCACCACGCTCCGCCACCTGCACGAAGCAGCGGAGAAGATCGAGGTCGAGATCCGGAACGCGCA
>DATCMG010000060.1:0-4556 GCA_036563555.1 Roseomonas sp.
GTTCAGCGGCGCGCGCCCGGCCAGGGCGGCGGCCAAGGCACGGTCCAGCGCCGGCCGGTCCTCCGGCACGACGTGGACAAGGAGGTCCGGGCCGGGCGCGCCGCGCTCGCCCAGGCTGGGGTCGACGCCGTGCAGCGCGCAGGCGCGGGCATCCCCATGGATGAGGTTGGTCTCCGCGTCCCAGTCCCAGGCGCCGGCAATGCCGGAGGCCTCGAGCGCCAGGGCGAGGCGCTGCTCGGCCCAACTGGGGGACGCAGCGGTGGAGGCGTGATCAAGCGACACAGGTTTTCCGATCGGCTTCGCGCCAAGCTTCCCCATCCAGCAAGAATGCCCGGGAAAGGCGAGGGCCGCCCCGTTCACTCCGTGGCGAGCAGCATAACCGGAAGCCGCGCGAGAAGCAGCCCGACAGGAAGGCGATCCCCCCTGACCGCCTCGGCTTCGCCGCCCAGCGCATCCCGGAAGGAAAGGCCGGCAAGGGCGGGAGGCAGGAGCAGCGTGGTCTTGCCCCAGTCCGTGACCAGCGGATCGCCCGCCTCCCCGAGTATCTTCGCCGGCAGGCGGGTAACGGCGGTGATGCTGGCCGCTTCGCCCTGGCGCCGGGCAAAGGCGAGGATGTGGGGGGCCATGTCGCCCTCAACCTCCAGCGGGATGTACTCGCCCCCGGCGAACAGCTCCGGCATGCGGGCACGCAGGGCGAGGGCACGGGCGATGACGGCCGCCTTCACCCTTCCGTCCTTCCAATGGGAGAGCAGGTCGGCGGGGGCCTCCCCGGCCTCCAGCGCGGCCTCGCGGGCGGGGAAGTCGACGGGGCGGCGGTTGTCGGGATCCACCAGCGAGAAATCCCAGAACTCGGTGCCCTCGTAGAGGTCGGGGATGCCCGGCGCGGTGCAGCGGATCAGCGCCTGGGCCAGGCCATTGGCCGCGCCGGCGGGGGCGAGGCGCCGGACGAGGGCCGCCACCTCCTCCCGCAGGCGGGAGGGGCGGTCGGCCGCCAGCATGGCCGTGAGGAAGTCGCGGCAGGCGGCTTCATAGGGCTCGTTCGGCACGGCCCATTCGGAGCGGCGCTTGCCCTCGCGCAGCGCCTTCTCCTGCCAGGCGGCGAGGCGGGCGATGAGGGCCTCCACGCCCTTCCCGTCGGAGGGATCCAGTTCCAGCGGCCAGGCGCCGATCAGGGACTGGTAGAGCATGATCTCATCGGCGGAATCGGGCGCGGGCTCGCCATCCACCTCCTTCTTCAACACGGCGTTCAGCCGCGTCCAGCGCATGAGGGTGGCCGCCCATTCCTCCGGCAGCTCCGACAGGACGGCCAGGCGGGCGCGCGTGTCCTCGCCGCGCTTGTGGTCATGGGTGGCGGTGGCCAGCAGCTCATGCGGGAAATGCTTCGCGCGTTCCCGGCAGGTCGCGTGGAAGGCGGCCGGGGTGATGGCGAAATGGGATGGCTCGGAGCCCACCTCGTTGCGGGAGATGAGGCGCCCGTAGCGGTAGAAGGCCGTGTCCTCCACGGATTTGGCGGCCACGGGGGCAGAAAGCTGCTGAAAGCGAATGGCGGCGCGCTGCCGTTCGCGGCGATGGGCATGGGGAAGGCTGCGCGGCGGGTCGCCACCGAGCCAGGAATCCAGCAGGTCGAGCAGCGGCCGATCCGTGGCGCGGATGGTGCGGCGGGCGCCGGCGATGGCCCAGTCCAGCAGGCGCCGATCGGCCTCGCTGCGCCCGGCGATGCCGAGATAGGAGCGATAGGCCGGGAAATGCACGAGCACCTCGGTCAGGGCGCGGCGGATGGCGGTAAGGGTGAAGTCGCGGGTGGCGAGGTCGCGCATGGCGATGCGGCGCAGCGCGAAGGAGGTGGCGTTCAGTTCCGAGGCGAGATTGTAGCGCAGGATCTGGCGCCGCGCCTCGCGCGCCTCCTCGCCGAAATCGGCGGGGCGGCCGGTCTGGACATGCCAGATTTCCGCCAGCGGCTCGGCGCCCGCGGGGTCGTGCAGGACACCGGACACCTCGTCCATGAAGTTGTAGCCGGTGGTGCCGTCCACCATCCAGTCGCGGCGCAGCTTCTCATGCGGGGCGAGGATCTTCTCGATGAGAAGAAGCGGCCTGCCCTTCGGGGCATTGGCGGGGCGTCTTGCCGTGAGCCCTTCCAGGCGGCGGCGCAGCTTGCGGCAATAGCCGCGCGGATCGGCGAGCCCGTCCACATGGTCCACGCGCACGCCGTCGATCAGCCCTTCGGCATAAAGGCGCAGGATCAGGGCATGCGTCGCCTCGAAGACGCGCGGGCGCTCGACCTGCAACCCGCCGAGGGATGTGACGTCGAAGAAGCGGCGCCAGTTGATCTCGTCCGTCGCGGCGCGCCACCAGGCCAGGCGATAGTTCTGCACCTCCAGCAAGGCGTGCAGGCGGGCGCGGCCGGCTTCGTCCTTCGGGTCATGCGCGGCGATCACGGCATCGATCTGCGCGCGCCCGTCGGGGCTGGATGCGTGCTGCGCCAGCATGTCCAGGGCGAGGCTGGCCGCGGCGCGGATGGCATCGCGGTCGCCATCGGCGGCAAGCGCGCGGAAGATCTGGACGATGCCGATCAGCTTCGGCTCACCCGTCGCCGACAGCAGCGTCGCGTAGCTGCGCGGCGCCAGCGGGAAGCGGTGCTCGAAATACTGCGCGTAGATCTTGCCGCTCTCGGGCTCGAAATGCAGGGCGAGGTCGCCGGATTCCAGCACCGTGCCGTAGGGGGCGCCGAGGAAGGGCGCGAGCATCCTGTCGTTCAGCGCCGGATCGGGTGGGTTCCAGTCGATGTCGAAGAAGCGGGCGAAGGGCGATTGCGGGCCCCATTCCAGCACGTCGAGCCACCAGCCATTGTCGGCGCCGCCGACGCCCATGTGGTTCGGCACGATGTCGAGGATCAGGCCCATGTCATGGGCGCGCAGCGCGGCGACGAGACGTTCCAGCGCCTCCTCCCCGCCCAGCTCGGGGTTGATGCGCTCGGGATCCACGATGTCATAGCCATGGGTGGAGCCGGGCCGTGCCTTCAGGATGGGCGAGGCATAGAGATGGCTGATCCCGAGCTTCCGGAAATAAGGTACCAGCGGCACCGCCGCATCCAGCGGGAAGTCCTTGTGGAACTGCAGGCGCGCGGTGGCGCGCGGGGTCGCGGGTGCGGGCATCAGTGGGGGACCATCAACGGGCTTGGGCGAAAGCGTTCAGGCGGGTGGCGGTTTCCGGCTGATCGAGCATCGTGGCGGCCTCGCCGGGCAGGCGGCGGCGCCAATTGGGATGGTCCTGGGTGGTGCCGGGAAGATTCGGGGCCTCCTCCAGCGCCAGCGCATCCTCAAGCGGCAGCAGCGCCAGGGTGCAGGCGGCGGAGGCGACATGACGGGCGGCGACGGTCGCGACGCTGCCCCCTTCGTTCTGTCCCGGCATCTCGCCCTCGGCCGCCCCGCTCGCGCGCATCGCTTCCCAGAGATGGGTGCGGTCGCCCGCGCGTTCCTCCTTCTGCTCGCTGCCGTCCTTGCCTTCGCCGAGCAGGCCGAGCTTCGCGCGCCACTCGATGTCGCGGCCCTTCCACCAACCGGCGACCGTCGGCAGGTCATGGGTGGTGGTGACGGCCACGGCGCCAGGGGACCATTGCGCGGGTGGCGTGAAGCGGCCGTCCTCCGCCTGCTCGAAATAGAGTACGCGCAGCCCCATCACGCCGGTTTCGTCCAGGCGCTCGCGGAAGCCCTCGGGCAGGGTGCCGAGATCCTCGCCCACCACGATCGCCTCGTGGCGGCGGGATTCGAGGGCGACGAGGCGGAGCATGTCGTGCAAGGGGAAATAGAGATAGGCGCCATCCGCCGCATTCTGCCCTTCCGGCACGAGCCAGAGGCGTGCCAGGCCCATCGCATGGTCGATCCGCACGCCGCCGGCATGGCGCATCGCGGCACGCAACATCTCCAGAAAGGCCTTGTAGCCGCCCTTGCGCAGCCCGCGCGGCGAGAAGGCGGCGATCCCCCAGGACTGGCCGAGGGGCGAGAAGATGTCGGGCGGCGCACCGACGCCGACACCGGAGAGGATCTGGTCCTGGCGCGACCAGCCGTGGCTGCCGCCGCCATCCGTGCCGACCGCGAGATCGGCGATCAGCCCGATCTTCGCGCCTGCATTCCGGAACGCCTCCTGCGCGGTACCAAGGCCGCGATCGGCGATCCATTGCAGGAAGGCGTGGAAGGCGACTTCCCGCGCATTCTCCTGCGCGAAGCTGGCAAGGCCAGGCGCGTCAGGCGTCCGGTATTCCTTCGGCCAGCTCTTCCAATGCCAGAGCGAAGGGTCGCGACCATAGAGATCGGCGTGTAGCGCCTCGAAGCGGGCATGGCTTTCCAGTGCTTCGCCACCCTCGGCGCGGAAGCGGTCGAAGGCCCTGTTCCCGTGAAAGCGGCCGAACATCGAGCGGAACAGGCACAGGCGCAGGCGGGCGGCGGCGGGCCAATCCACGAGATCGAGCGCTTCCAGCCGCGCGAATTCCTCGGTAAGGCCGGTTTCGGATAGGGCGGCCCGCAACGCATCCGGTCCCAGCGCCGCGGGATCGGCATGCA
>DATCMG010000063.1:0-2676 GCA_036563555.1 Roseomonas sp.
GACGACCTCGGCTGCATCGGTGCACCGAACTGCTTCCAGTGTCTAACGCCTCTGGTTACCACGGTTGGCCCAGCGTGGCTCTGTCGTCACTGCGGGTCGGTGACGCTCTAGGTGGGTGAACCGTCAGGCATTGCCTGGCAAGGCTCGCTGGGGACCGACCCTTCCCTCCGGCTGCCGATGGGGCGTAGCACAGGACAACAGCACACGAGAGGACGACGATGCCCCGGAAGCAGAATCGGGAAGGCTTCGGTAGCGTACGGAAGCTGCCCAGTGGTCGCTGGCAGGCTCGCTACACGGACGACGACACCGGCGAGCGCATCGCAGCCCCGGACACCTTCGCAACCGCCGCAGATGCCCGCCTATGGCTCGCTGAGGTGCGCACCAAACGAGCGCGGGGCAGCTACATCGACCACCGGCGCGGGGAGCGCCGTCTGGCCGACTTCGGGCGCGAGTGGATCGAGAACGGTGGCTCGCGGGGGCACCTGGCCATCCGGACTGCCGAAGAGTACGAGGACCTGCTGGACCGGCACATAGCGCCGACCATCGGGCGGCGAGCGCTCCGCAACATCGACCCGGCTGCCGTCCGCTCCTGGTACGCGGCGCTGCAGCGGGAGCTTGCCCTGAGAGCCGCTCAGCCGCGTCTGGACGGCACGCAGCGGCGCTCCACGGGTCAGCGCAGGACGGAGCAGGCCTACACCCTCTTGAAGTCGATTCTGGCCACCGCTGAGCGCGATGGGCTCATTGGTCGCAACCCCTGCCAGATCTCGGGAGGTGGGGCCTCCAAGGCTCCGGGCCGCGCCTTCTTGCCTCCGGAGGATCTCGCCCGCCTGCTGGGCCTACTGAGCCCGCACATGCGTGCCGCAGTGCTGGTGATCCTGGGCGGGCACGTGCGCCCTGGCGAGGTGGCCGGACTGGAACGCCGAGACCTGGACCTCTCAGCAGGGACGCTGACTGTGGAGCGACAGCGGTTGAGGAGTCGGAAGCAGGGCGTAGTCATCACGCAGACCAAGACGACGGACCGCCGCACGGTGGACCTGCCGCAGATCACGCTGGACGCGCTACGGGATTACCTGGCCACCGTGCCGAAGGCTCTGCCCAAGGCTCCGCTGCTGCTCAACTCCAAGGGCGCTCCGCTGACCGTGAGCGCGATGCAGCACGCGTTCGTGAAGGCCCGTGCTGCACTGGGCCTGGACGACTTCCACCTGTACGACGCCAAGGGGACGGGGCTCACGCTGCTGGCCCAGCAGGGTGCGACCATCGCGGAGCTAATGGATGCCGCTGGGCACAGCACTGCAGCCGCCGCGATGGCCTATCAGAAGGTGGCTAGGACGCGCGGCAAGGTGCTCGCCGCAGGGCTCAACGATGCTCTAGCTGGGCTCCGCGAGGAGTCCGGAGAGGGCGCGGCGGGAGCCATTCGCGGGGCCTAAGGGCACGTGGCGGGCACGTGACCCTCCTGGGCCTGTCTAGTCGGGTCCGCCTACCGCTACAAAAGACGAGCGGGATCAGGCTTTTCCTCAGTGGAGGGGATGACGGGAATCGAACCCGCGTAATCAGTTTGGAAGACTGAGGCTCTACCATTGAGCTACATCCCCGCAGGCCGCTCACCGCAACCCGACTGAGACTCTATCGCAGCCCGACCCCCGATCCGCGGCGCCGGCGCCGCCGGACGAGGATGGGCGCCACCGCTATCGCCACCAGCAGGACGACCGCGAAGAACAGGCCGGAGACCACCGGACCGCCCGCGATGTCACTGCATCCGGCAGCGTCGCTCGCGCGGGCGGAGCCGCGCTACTCGGCGGGGGTCGCCGGCCGACGGCGGCCGCGAGAGGCGGCGCCGTCGCCTGCAGCGCCGTCGGACGATGCGGCAGTCGCGGCGGCGAACGCCCCTCCTGCTGCGGCTCCGGTGGCACGCGCGTTGATCAGCTCGGCCAGGTCGATGCCGACCAGGTCCTTGATGATCTGCGTCGACGTCGCCAGCTGGCCGGTCACGCTCTGACCGAGAGCGTGCGTCGGGTTGCCGTCCGATGAGATCACGGTCATGTTGGCGATGCCCGCGAGCGGCTCCGCCGCAGCCCGCACGATCTCCGGCAGCTTCTCGATGACCTGCTGACGCAGCAGCTCCGCGGACCGCTCCTGCAGAGCCTCGGCCTGAGCGCGGCTCGCCTCGGCCCGCGCGGTACCGGTGACGCGGATGGCCTCGGCCTCCGCCTCACCCTCGGCACGGATGGCATCGGCCGCGGCGATGCGGCGGTTCCTGTCGGCGAGACCTTCGGCCTCCACCGCCTCGGCGGCGAAGCGGCGCCGGTTGCGGTCCGCCGCACCCTCCGCCTCGATGGCTTCCGCGGCGCTCTTGCGGGCATCTCGGAGGGCGTTGGCGTTGGCGATCGCGGCTGCGGCGTCGGCCTGCGCGCGCTTCTCCAGCGCATAGGCGTCCGCGTCGGCGGCCGCGCGGATCTCGGCGTCCAGCTCCTGCTTGCGCAGGCCGACGCGCTTGCCGGCTGTCACCTCCTGCTGGGCGACCACCTCCTGCTGCGCGATCGCCTCGGCGAGAGGAGCGGCAGCGGCTGCTTCGGCGCGAGCCCGGTCGGTCTCCTTCTGGATCTCGGCACGGCGCAGGTCGAGCCGGCGCTGCGACTCGGCCACGGCCTGGTCGGCGGCGATGCGCGCCTCCTCGGA
>DATCMG010000064.1:0-3864 GCA_036563555.1 Roseomonas sp.
AAAAGATACTCTTCGCCCCGGAACTGCACGACCTCGATCAGATCCTCGGTCGCGCGGCGGCTCTGGCGGCCACCCTCCATCCGCGGATCCACGAAGGTGTGGAGCCCGGTCTTCGTCAGCAGTCCGGGCCGCCCGGCCGCCATTTCCCGCATCAACTGGGACATGGCGCCCTGCGGCATGGTGTAGGCCTCGATCTCCTCATCCAGGGCAAGGCGCGCGATGCCGGGTGAGTTGACGAAGGTGCCGGACACCACGCGCTTCAGCAGGCCCTTCTGTGCCAGATGCCCGGCCCCTCGGGTCTTGCCGTCCCCCAGCCCGACCGGATGCAGGGCCGTGATTGCGCGCGGCGCGCCGGTGCTGCGGAACCGTTCCCCCACTGCCGCCAACAACGCGTCCGGCACGGCATGGCCACCGCCGGAACCACCGATCAACAGCGTGTCGCCATCCCGCAGAAGCGCTGCGGCCTGGGTGGCGGTGATCTGTCTCATGCAAGGGCGCTCTCGAAGGGTGAAATCAGGATCGGGAAAGATGTTCCCGCACCGCCAGGCGCTTCTGCCTGACGGCGCCCTGGCTGGCTGACTGGAGCTCCAGAGGGCACAGGAGGCAGCTCGGGCAGGTTCACACCCCTACCCTCCCCCTGGGCGCGTAAAGGAGCCGGGGAAGTGGCACGCAACACGACGGCCGGCCTCGACCTCCGCCAGTGGTGGCGGCTCCTCGCAGGCTGGTTGCGCCATCGGGCAGCGGGCGCGGAAGACGCAGCCGCTGGGTAGCTTCAGGGTGGAGGGCGGTTCGCCACCCAGGATCACCCGCTCCCGCCCCGGCTCCGGCACGGCGCTGGTAAGGGCCACGGTGTAGGGATGCAGCGGCCTGGCGAAGAGCGCTATCGCCGGTCCCTCCTCCATGATGCGCCCGAGATACATCACTGCCACGCGGTCGCAGAAGGCGCGCACGACGGCCAGGTCATGAGCGATGAAAAGATAGGACAAGCCCAGTCTCTGCCGCAGGTCGAGCATCAGATTCAGCACTTGAGCCTGCACGTTCACGTCCAGCGCCGAGACCGGCTCGTCCGCCACCACCAGCGCCGGGTCGAGCGCGAGCGCCCGCGCGATGGAGACGCGCTGGCGCTGCCCGCCAGAGAATTCGTGCGGGAAGCGCGCGGCCCATTCCGGCTTCAGCCCTACTGTCGCCATCAGCTCCAGCACGCGGCTATCCGCCTCGGCGCGGCTCCCGGCACGGCCATGTGCCATCAGCGGCTCTGCGAGGATGTCGCTCACGCGCATCCTCGGATTGAGGGAGGCATAGGGGTCCTGGAAGACCATCTGCAGCCTCGGCCGCAGCGGCCTCATCTCGGCGGCCGAGGCATGGGTGATGTCCTGGCCTTCGAAGCGCACGGTGCCCGCGGTCGGCTCATGCAGGCGAGTGACCAGACGCGCCAGGGTGGACTTGCCGCAGCCGCTCTCGCCGACGATCCCGAGGCTCTCGCCGCGGGCCAGATGTAGGTCCACGCCATTCACCGCATGCACCACCGCGCGCGCGCCGAAGAGGGAGCTGCGTGCGCCAGAGAAGTGTTTCACCAGGCCGGTGGCTTCCAGCAACGGGCGCTTGTCCTCCGAAAGCTCGCGCTTGGCGGCCTCGGCGGCCACGGGAGGGGGCGGCAGGGTGCGTCCCTCGGCCGTCACCCAGCACCGGGCGCGGCGGCCGGGCGCGACTTCCATGAGCGGCGGGTGCTCCTGCCCGCAGCGCGAGATGGCAAAAGGGCACCGCGCCAGGAAGCGGCAGGCGCGGGGCGGGTTCAACGCATCGGGCGGCGCACCCTCTATGCTGGTGAGCCGCGCGCCAGGCGGGCTGTCCAGCCGCGGCACCGCATTGACCAAGGCCCAGGAATAGGGGTGGCGTGGATCGGAGAGGACGGCCTCGGTATCCGCCTCCTCCACCACCTCACCGGCATACATCACGGCCACGCGACGGCAGACGGTGCCGATCACGCCGAGGTCATGGCTGATCAGGATGATCGCCGTTCCGAACTCCGCATTCAGATTGCGCAGCAGATCCAGGATCTGCGCCTGGATGGTTACGTCCAGCGCCGTGGTCGGCTCGTCGGCGATCAGCAGCATGGGATCATTGGCGACACCAATGGCCAGCATCACCCGCTGCCGCATCCCACCGGAGAACTGGTGCGGGAAGGATGCCGTGGCGCGTTCCGGCGCCGCGACCCCCATGCGGCGCAGCAGCTCCACCGCCCGGACCCGCGCCTGCGCCGGCGTCTGGCGGCCGTGGGAAATCATGTGCTCCGTGACCTGGCGCAGGATACGAATCACCGGGTTCAGACCGGTCATCGGGTCCTGAAACACCATGGCGGCGCGATCGCCACGCCAGTCCCGCAGTTCGGAGCCGCGCATGGCCAGAACGTCGCGGCCCTGGAAGCGAATGGAGCCTCCGATGATGCGCGCCGGCTCCTCCAGCAGCCGCATAAGGGAAAGCGCCGTCACGCTCTTGCCCGAGCCGCTCTCGCCGACGATGCCAAGCGTCTCGCCGGGGCCAACGGAGAAGGTTACGCCGTCCACCGCCCGCACCGCGCCGGCATCGGTCAGGAAGACGGTGCGGAGGTCTTCCACTTCCAGCACCGGGCTAGCGGTGCGAGCGACCTCTTCGCGTGCCGGCATGGAAACATCCATCAACGCGACCTCGTCTTGGGATCGAGCCAGTCACGCAGGCCGTCACCGCAGAAGTTGAAACCCACCACCACGGTCAGGATCGCGAGGCCGGGGAAGGCGGCAACCCACCACTGCTCCACCAACTCCCGCCCCTCCGCCACCATCGAGCCCCATTCGGGCGTGGGCGGCACGACACCAAGGCCCAGGAAGGACAGACCCGCGAAGGTGAGGATTGCGTTGCCGAGGTCCAGAGTGACCAGCACCGCCAGCGGCCCCAACGTGTTCGGCAGGATGTGCCGGCCGAGAATGCGGGAGGGACGCAACCCCAACACCGTTGCGGCCTCGACATATTCCTGGCTGCGCTGCACGAGTGCTAGGGCGCGCCCCAGACGGGCGAATTTCGGCCACCAGACCACCAGCATTGCCAGGATGGTATTCTGCGTGCCGATCCCCAGTGCCGCGGCGATGGCGAGCGCCAGGATGATTGGCGGGAAGCAGAGCACGAGGTCGGTCAGGCGCATCAGCGCCTCGTCCCAGATGCCGCGCGCCCAGGCGGCGACGATTCCAATGGTGGTGCCGATGGCGGCGCCGAGAAGCACCACGGTGAAGCCCGCCAGCAGCGACAGCCGCGCGCCATGCAACAGGCGAGAGAGGACGTCGCGTCCCAGCACATCCGTACCAAGCCAATGTGCCGCGTTGGGCGCTTGCAGCCGGTTCACCACATCCTGCGCATCCGGTAGATAGGGGGAGATCCATGGCGCCAGAATTGCGATCAATACCCAGAGGAGGACGATCGCGCCTCCAGCCCAGGCCGGGCCGTAGCGGCGCAGCCGGCGGAGCCAGCGCGGACGCGGCGCCGGCATGGGCGGCACGGCGGCAGCAGGCGGGATCGTGCTGGCGCTCATCGCCGCACCCGGGGGTCGAGCGCCGCGTAGGACAGATCCACCAGCAGGTTCACCAGCAGGTAGGTCGCGGAGACCACCAGCGTGATCCCCATGATCGCGGGGAAATCCAGCGCCGCCGCGGAGCGGAAGGTGTAGCGGCCGAGGCCGGGCCAGGCGAAGACCGTCTCCGTCATCACCGCGCCAGCCAGCAGGTTCGCGTAGGCCAAGCCGCCCAGCGTCACGACTGGCACCAGGGCGTTAGGAAGGGCGTGCCGCAGAACGATTACCCGCTCATTCAGGCCCTTCGCGCGGGAGACCCGCACATA
>DATCMG010000412.1:0-4706 GCA_036563555.1 Roseomonas sp.
GGGAGAGGAGGATTTCCGCGGCATAGCGCAGCGCCAGCGCCGCCCCGGCCGCCAGCGTCGCGCCATGCGGCAGGGTCGCGGCGGCGAGCACCGAAAGGCCGATGATGAAGAGGCCGTCCATGGTGAGGCCGAAGGTAAAGGCCCAGAGATCGAAGGCGCGCGGCAGGCTGAAGCGCGGCCCGCCCCCGGCCTGGCGCTCGGGGGTGGAGGGCAGGCGGGCGGCGAAGAGGATGGCGGGCAGGGAAATCAGGCCCAGCACCATGAACACCACGCGCGGACCCGCCCACTCGGCCAGCACCGCCCCTCCTGCAAGCCCGATCATCGGCCCCGCCGCGACGATGGAGCGCGACCAGCCGCTGCGCCGCGCGGCGCCGTCCGGGCGCGCCGTCGGCAGGGCCTGGACCGCGATGTTCATGGCCGCGAAGGCAAGGCCCCAGAGGAGTCGCGCCGCGAGCAGCGCCCAGAGCCCGGACAGCAGCGCATAGCCGGAGGTGGCCAGTACCGAGGCGCCCGCCGCCAGCATGCAGGCCGCGCGCGGCCCGCGCCTGCCATAGAAGCGCGCCACCCAGCCATAGCCCGCGATCCGCACCAGCCGGTTGGCCGCGAGCAGGATGCCCGCCTCCGGCAGGGTCACGCCGAACACCGCCGCATGCAGCGGCAGCAGGAGATAAAGGACCGTGTCGCCCGGAAGGGTGAGGGCGAGGGTCAGGGCGGAGTTGCGCGTGGCGCGGTCGGCCTCGGTGGCCCCGGGGATCGTCACGGCCGTGTCGGGGGTGTGGTGTCACCCTGGCCGAGGGAAAGGGTCATCAGCACCGTGTCGAGCCACCGCTCGTGCTTGTAGCCGATGGAGGGGATGACGCCGGCATGGCGGAAGCCCAGCGCCTCATGCAGGCGGATGGATGGGGTGTTCGCCGAGTCGCCGATCACCGCGATCATCAGGCGGAAATCGGACGCCTCGCAGCGGGCGATCAGCGCCTCCAGCAGCTTTCGCCCGATACCGGCCCTGGTGCCCCCCGGTGCGACATAGACGGAGTTCTCCACCGTGTTCCGATAGGCGGGGCGGGGGCGATAGGCCGAGGCATAGGCATAACCGAGGACAGCGCCGGCCTCATCGGTGGCAACGAGATGCGGGTAGCCGCCAGCCAGGACCGCGTCGCGCCGCCCGGCCATCTCGGCTTCGCCCGGCGGCGTCAGCTCGAAGGAGGCGCGGCCATGCTCCACCCAATGGGCGTAGATGCGGGTGATGGCCGGGATGTCGCCGGGGAGGCTGTCGCGGATTGCAGGCGTCGTCATCAAAGTGTCATGCGGCGGACGGTGCCGGGCCGCAAGACGATCAGGTTGCCGACTTGTCCAGTCCGATCAGCCCGCCCGCCCTTCCCTCACCGCCTTCCGCAGGGGAACCTTCTGCAACTTGCCGGTGGAGGTCTTGGGCACCTCCTGGAAGATGATCCGCTTCGGCACCTTGAAGCCCGCCAGCCTTGCGCGCGCATGGGCGATCAGCTCGGCCTCGGTGGCATCGGCATCGGGCTTCAGCTCGACGAAGGCCCAGGGAACCTCTCCCCATTTCTCGTCGGGGGCGGCGACGACGGCGGCGACCGCCACGGCGGGGTGCTTGTAGAGCGCGTCCTCCACCTCGATGGAGGAGATGTTCTCGCCGCCGGAGATGATGATGTCCTTCGCCCGGTCCTTCAGCTGCACATAGCCGTCCGGGTGCTTCACGCCGAGGTCGCCGGTGCGGAACCAGCCGCCGGCAAAGGCCTTTTCGGTGGCGGCGGGATCCTTCAGATAGCCCTTCATCACCGTGTTGCCGCGCATCACCACCTCGCCCATCGTCACGCCATCGGCGGGCACGGGGGCGTCATTGGCGTTCAACACGTCGAAGGCTTCGAGCGTGACATAGCGCACGCCCTGGCGGGCCATCAGCGCGGCGCGCTCCGGCGCGGGGAGCGCGTCATGCTCGGGGTGCCATTCATTCACGACGGAGGGGCCGTAGCATTCCGTCAGCCCGTAGATGTGGCGGACCGTGACGCCGGCCGCGTCGGCGGCGGCCAGCACGGCCTCGGGCGGCGAGGCACCGGCGGTGCCGAAGACCAGGCCGGTGCCCGGCACCCGCGCGGGATCGTTCACCAGGGTCTGCAGCACGATGGGCGCGCCGCACATATGGGTCACGCCATGGGCCTTGATCAGCTCCCACATCGCAGGGCCGCGGACAGTGCGGAGGCAGACATGGGTGCCCGACACGGCGGCCACCGCCCAGGGGAAGCACCAGCCGTTGCAGTGGAACATCGGCAGCGTCCACAGATAGGTGGGCGCCGGGCCGATGCCGCAGGCCAGGACGTCGCCGAGCGCGCCGAGATAGGCGCCGCGATGATGGTACACCACGCCCTTCGGCCGCCCCGTGGTGCCGGAGGTGTAGTTCAGCGCGATGGCGTCCCATTCATCCGCCGGAGGCTGCCAGGGGAAGGCGGGATCGCCGGCCGCGAGGAAGGCCTCGTAATCCTCTCCGCCCAGCGTATGGGGGAATGGCGCTTCCGGATCATTCACTTCGATGACCAGCGGCTTCGTCGTCGCGATTTCCAGCGCGCGCTCCAGCACGGGCACGAACTCGCGGTCCACTACGATGGCGCGCGCCTCACCGTGATCGAGGATGTAGGCGATGGTGTCGGGATCGAGCCGGATGTTGATCGTGTTCAGCACGGCGCCCGCCATCGGCACGCCGTTGTGGCACTCGATCATGGCGGGGGTGTTGGGCAGCAGCGCCGTTACCGTGTCGCCACGCCCGATGCCGCGCGCGGCAAGGGCGGAGGCCAGCCGCACGCAGCGGTCCCGGTGCTGGCGCCAGGTGAGGCGCTGCGCCCCATGGATCACCGCGATCCGGTCGGGGAAAACGGCCGCGGCTCGCTCCACGAAAAGCAACGGCGTTAGGGCGTGGTGGTTCGCCTCGGTGCGGGGCAGGGCGTCATAGGCCTGCTTCGCCGTCATCGGCGGGTTGGTGTCCATCAGCGGTGCCTCCATTCGGGCGCGCGCTTCGCGAGGAAGGCGCCAACGCCCTCGGCCGCGTCCTCGGCCAGAAGGTTCTCGACCATCGCGGCGGCGGCCACCTCATAGGCCTCGGCCAGCGGCAGACCGGCCTGGCGGTAGAAGGTGCGCTTACCCAGTTGCACGGCAAGCGCGGAACGCCCGGCGATGCGCGCGGCCAGGGCCGCCGCCTCCTGCCGCAGCGATGCGGCGGGGATGATGCGGTTCACCAGGCCGATGCGGCGGGCTTCCGCGGCGTCGATGGGTTCCGCGGTCAGCAGCATCTCCATGACCGCCTTGCGCGGCACGGCGCGCGACAGCGCCACGGCTGGGGTGGAGCAGAACAGGCCGATCTCCACCCCCGGCGTGCAAAATCGCGCCGTGTCGGCGGCCAGGACAAGGTCGCAGGCGGCGGCGAGCTGGCAGCCGGCGGCGGTGGCCAGGCCCTGCACGGCGCCGATCACGGGCTGAGGCAGGGCAGGGATGGCCTGCATGACCGCCGCGCAGCGTGCCATCGCATCGGCGAAGAAGGCGTGGCCACCATCGGCATCGGCGAAATGCGCCGTGATCTCCTTCAGGTCGTGCCCGGCGCAGAAGGCCGGGCCTTCCGCCTGGATCACGACGCAGCGGATGGCGGGGTCGGACGCGATGTCGCGCAGCGCCCCATGCAGCGCATCCAGCAGCGCGACGGAGAGCCCGTTCCGCGCCGCCGGGCGGTTGAGGGTGAGGGTGGCGACGGCATCCCGGTCCTGGCGGATGAGGACCGGCCCCACGACCGCTTGGGCGCCATCCGGCATGTGCTTCCTCCCGGGTCTTTCCGGGAAGGTTGGGCTGTGCGGCGGTCCAGGCGCAAGGGGCGGGTGCAAAAGGGGGGCGCAGAAAAGGAAAGGGCGCCGGGATCCCTCCCGGCGCCCTGATCCCGTCACGCGGGGCCGGTCAGGCCCGCGCGTTGGTTCCCGATTCCTCGGCCGCGAAGATGTCGCGGTCCTTGGTTTCGGGGATGAAGAGAGCGCCGATCACCACGGTCGCGAGCGCGATCACGATCGGGTACCAGAGGCCGTAATAGATGTCGCCGGTCTGGGCCACCATCGCGAAGGAGGTGGCGGGCAGGAGGCCGCCGAACCAGCCGTTGCCGATGTGGTAGGGCAGGGACATCGAGGTGTAGCGGATCCGGGTCGGGAACAGCTCCACCAGGGCCGCGGCGATCGGGCCGTAGACCATGGTCACGTAGAGGACCAGGAGGGTCAGGATGCCGACCAGGGTGAGCTTCTGGCCCGTGAAGATGTCGGCGAAGTGGTTCGCCCGCACGATGGTGGGGTTGGTCGCGCCGGGATAGCCGGCCGCCGTGATGGCCGCGCCGATGTCGCGGGCGAAGGTGGGGCTCGCGACCGGGAACTCGGTCGTGCCGACCAGGACGCTCGCCTTGGTGCCGGCGGGCTGCGGCTCGGTGCGGTAGGTGACCGCGCTGCGGGCGAGCAGCGCCTTGGCGACGTCGCAGGTGTTGGCGAACTTCGCGGTGCCGACCGGGTTGAACTGGAACGAGCAGTCCGCCGGGTCCGCCTTCACGACGACGTTGGTGTTCTGCTGGGCGTTGTAGAGCGCCGGGTTGGCGGTCGCGGTCATCGCCTTGAAGAGCGGGAAGTAGGTGACCGCCGCGATGAGGCAGCCCGCGAGGATCACGGTCTTGC
>DATCMG010000068.1:0-2030 GCA_036563555.1 Roseomonas sp.
CCTCCGAACTGAGCCGGCTCTCGCGGATCGTGGAGGATCTCAAGGCGTCGTCCAGTCCACCGCCGTAGCGCGGCAGAGCCTACAACCCGATCCGCCGGAGCATGGCATCGAGCCGGTTCCGCCAGCCGGAAAGCGAGAGGGTGTCCGCCGCATAGGTCAGGCCGCCGGCAGAGAGGCGGCTCCAAAGCGCCTCGTTCGTATAGGCTTCGCGCAATCCGGCGGCGAAACCGGCCGGGTCCGCGGCGATCATCACGCCGGAAGCCTCCGACAGCGCCATGCCCTCGGCCGCCACGGGCGTCGCGATGCAGGGCACGCCGGCGGCAAGGCTGGAGGCCACCTTCCCTTTGGCGCCGGCGCCGAAGCGGAGCGGCGCGACGGTCAGGCGCAGCCCCTCGAACCAGGGGCCGATATCCGGCAGGTGACCCAGGGCACGCACCCGGCCCGGCACGCCGTCCAGCAGCCGGCCGGGAAAGTCGGGGCCCACGATGGTCATCTCCATCTCCGGAAAGTCCCGGAGGACGAGGGGCCAGATCTCCGCCAGGAAGTAGCGCATCGCGTCCACGTTCGGCGCATGGGCGAAGCCGCCGATGAAGCCGATTCCGGCGCGTTCCGCGAAAGCTGCGGCGGGTGGCGCGATACGACGCGCGAGCGGCAGTTCCACGGCCAGGGCCTCGGGGATCCTCTCCGCGAGAAAGTCGAGTTCCGCCTTCGAGACGACGATGGTGGCGTCGCTCCTGCGGATGATCTCCTCCTCCCGCTCCCGCACCGCCCGCGCGACGACCAGGCCGGCTTCGTCCTGTTCGAGATGCGCCTGGCGCTCCAGCCTGAGGAAGTTGAGGTCGATGGAGTTGAAGACGATCCGGGCGCTCACGGCATCCCGTAGCGCGGTTTCCAGGAACCGGCCGCCGCAATAGACACGGCAGAGGACGCAAAGATCGAGCGTCACCCCCTCCCGCGCGAGGAATTCCTCGACCGAGGCGGCCTCGGATGGAAGGAGGCAGCGCAGCCCCGCGCGGGTCAACGCATCCCGGGCCGGGGATACTTCGTCATGCTCGCGCGCGGCCGCGAGAACGACATCGAAGCCCAGATGGCCGAGGGCCTGCGCCATGTTGACGACATCGACGGAACCGGAATCCCGATCGGGGCGGGGCCAGTGATCGTCGATAACGATGGCGCGGCCACGAGACGCAGGCCGGGCTTCCGAAGAGGCCGGCCCAGTGGCGTGAGGCACCCTGTTCCGCATTCGCGCAACCACCCCCCGAAGGCCGGGTGGCAGGATGCGATAGGCCCGCTGGACCTTCTCATAGGCACGGTGCGCCGGCATGCCCTCCAACTGGTGGACCCGGGCGCGCAGGGCGGCGATCTCGGCCTGCGTCTCCGCAAGCCGTTTCCGGTCCCGCCGCATCTGCGCCGTAAGGAGCGGGGCCCGGACCACCTCATCCTCCGTCATGCTGCCATTCGGTATGCCGGAAGATGAAGCCAGTGGCATGGAAGGTGATCGGAAACCTGAAGGTTTGGATGGGAAAAGCTTAGCACAACTTAGCAAAACTGGGCGAGCATGGGAAAGCGCCCCCGAATCCCCTGCCCAACGCGTCCTTCGGTGCATGCGCCCTTGTTCCGCCGGCCAGAGGGCCAAGGAAGTTGGTGACCGCCGAAACGGCGCCGCGCGAAACTAACCGGAAGGCCGAGCCTTCTCAGGCCACAAGCGCTACTCCGCCGCCTGCGACAATGGCCGCGCCACATCCTCCAGGGACCGTCCCTCGGCCGCGAAGCCGAGCTTCCACTCCGTCCCCGCCGCGATCAGCATCAGCGCCGCGCCCAGCAGGTAGCCCCACATGATGTCGGTGCGCTGCCCGCCCTCGATCAGCGCCCCGAACAGCGTCGGCCCCACCACGCCGCCGATCAGCGTGCCGAAGGCATAGAACAGCGCGATCCCCATGGCCCGCATCTCCAGCGGAAAGCTTTCCCCCACCGTGAGATAGGCCGCCGATGCGGCGGCCGAGGCGAAGAAGAAGATCACCGTCCAGGCC
>DATCMG010000074.1:0-7735 GCA_036563555.1 Roseomonas sp.
CCTCCCTCAGCTTCGACCTGTACGAACAGTGGCGCGGCTTCGAAAAGGATGGGCAGTGGCGCTTTACCCCGCCCGTGCAGGTGGTGGCCGCGTTGGCTGAGGCGCTGCGCCGGCTGGAGGCCGAGGGCGGCCCCGCCGCGCGCCGCCGGCGCTACCAGGAGAATTTCGACACGCTTCGGGCCGGGATGCGGCGCCTGGGCTTCGAGCTGTTCCTGGATGAGAGTCTGCAGGCGCCGATCATCGCGACCTTCCGCATGCCCGCCGATCGTCCCCTGGCCTTCCGGCCCTTCTATGACGCGTTGGCGGCGCAGGGCTTCCTGATCTACCCGGGCAAGCTGACCAGGGCCGAGAGCTTCCGAATTGGCTGCATCGGCGCGCTGGACCGGCGCGATTTCGAGAGGCTTCTCCTGGCAGTCGAGGGAACGCTCAAGGTGCTGGAGGCGGCCTGAGCCTGCTCAGGGCCTCTGCCCGGCCCGCGCCCGCCGCGTTCCAGCGATAGCGAGGTAAAGGGCCGCGGCCGGGGTGATGATGGCGGCCGCCCAGAGCATCGGGACGGTTGCGCCGATCCAGATCAGCAGGGGCACGAGGGCCAGGAGGTCATCCGGGTCGATCGTGATGCCAGGCGCCAGATCATGGCCCCGTAGCGTTCCGATCATGAGAATGTGAAGCTGCCAGAACAGGGCGCCGATCGCGGCCCCCGCCACCGCGCCGAGCACGAGGCCGGTCAGGCCGAGATTCGTCATCTGCCCGATGCCGATCCCGAGGAAGGCGATGATGTTGGAGAAGCAGTCGCTGAGCAGGTCATAGCGATGGCCGCCAGGACTCGATTGGCCGGTCTGCCGCGCCAACTCGCCATCCGCGCGGTCCAGCAGCATGGAAAGGAGGAAGATGATGCCGCCCACATCCTGCCAGGGGCCGGCATCCCAGGCGAAGGCGGCTGCCGCCGCCATTCCGGTGATCAGGCGCAGCGTGGTGATCTGGTTGGGCGTGACCCCGCTGGGCGCGATGGCGCGGACGGCCGGGCGGACGATCCGGTGGATGACGGTGTTGCTGCTCATCTCAGGTGCCCCTGTCAGGCCGCGGCGGGGCGGGGCGACCGCATGAAGCGGCGGGCGATGCGGATGAAGAAGGGCACGGTCGTCGGGCGCAGCAGCCTTGGATCATAGCCGGCCAGGCGGCGGTCATTCTCGGCCAGGCAGATGTCGATCAGTTCCGCCGCGCTCATGCTGACGCCAATCGAGTCAGAGGAGGCGGTGAAGTTCGTCTGCTTCGAGGAACCACCGAGGTCGCGCGCGAGCACCAGCCGGTCCCAGATCAGCACGGCCCAGACCGCGGCGGTCTTGGCCAGGAAATACGGCTTGCGCCACCAGGGTTGCCGCTTGCGCGCCCAGGCCGCCCAGTTCGCGAAGAACAGGATGTGGCGCGATTCCTCCTGGATCACCGGCTCGAAGGTGTCCACGAGATCGGGCGGGAAATAGCCCGAGCGGCGCGCGGCCTCGAACAGGCCGAAGGCGAAGAAGCTGTCGATGCATTCGCTGTAGCCGGTGCGCATCCAACCCCATTCGGTGTCGCGGTAGCCCGTGTATTCCGGCTCCGGTTCCAGCACGACACCATAAGCCTCGACGAGGTTGGAGAGCACCTTCTTGTGACGGGCCTCCTCGTTGCCATCCATCACCATCGCCTCGCGCATGAGCGGATCCTGGATGGTGGCGGCATAGTCCAGCACGCGGAGCGAGGCGCGGCCCTCGGTCTGCACGGCGATATCCCAGATGGGCAGGCCGGTCAGGCGCGCATGGGCGTCCGGGTCCAGTTTCGGCCAATCCAGCACCCGCGGCTTGTAGGGGTTGTGCGTCTCCAGCAGCATCCGGGCGAACATCACCCCATGCGCATCGCTGCCGACGGGCACGGGGCCCGGCATGTCGAAGGTCCAATGACGGGCCGTGTGGTCGGCCGCGGCGACCTTGGGGCTGTCGAGCGGAACGGCCTCGGCAGAGCTGGACGACATACGCAAATCCCAAGAATGAAACGGCGGGCGCTTCGCCACATTTCGATTAATGGCCGTGCAGGGTGAAAGTGCAACCCGAGCCGCGGAAGCGGGCGGGTTGGTTATAGGAAAACGCCGCACCCGTGCCTAAGCTGGATGCGGCGCCCGGTCACGGCGCCCCACGGCGAAGGATCGGTTCGCATGCGGGTTCTTCTGGCCCAACCCCGGGGCTTCTGTGCGGGGGTTGTCCGGGCGATCGACATTGTCGAGCGCTCTCTCGAGAAGTTTGGTGCGCCGGTCTATGTGCGCCATGAGATCGTGCATAACCGCCACGTCGTCGAGACGCTGAAGCGCAAGGGCGCGGTCTTCGTCGAGGAGCTGTCGGAGATCCCGGACGGCGCGGTGACGATCTTCAGCGCCCACGGCGTCGCGCAGTCGGTGGTGGACGAGGCCGCCGCGCGCGGCCTGCCCGTGCTGGATGCCACATGTCCGTTGGTCGCGAAGGTGCATGGCCAGGGCAAGCGCTACGCCGCGCGGGGCCGGACCCTGATCCTGATCGGCCATGCCGGCCATCCCGAGGTAGAGGGCACGCTGGGGCAGGTGGACGCGCCGATCCATCTCGTCTCCTCCGCCGAGGATGTTGCGCGCCTCGATCTGCCGGAGGATGCGCCAGTTGCCTACATCACCCAGACCACGTTGAGCGTGGATGACACGCGCGGCGTGATCGCTGCCCTGCGGACCCGGTTCCGGGATCTGGAGGGCCCCGACGTTTCGGATATCTGCTACGCGACCCAGCATCGCCAGGCCGCGGTGCGCGAGCTGTGCGAGCTGGTGGACCTCCTCCTCGTCGTGGGCAGCCGCAACAGCTCCAACTCGAACCGGCTGCGGGAGATCGGGATTGAGCAGGGGCTGCCAAGCCACCTGATCGCGGATGGCAGCGAGCTTGACCCGGGCTGGCTCGCCGGCGTGCGGACGGTGGGGCTGACTGCCGGGGCCTCGGCACCGGAGGAGCTGGTCCTGGACGTTCTGGCAGCCTTGCGCCGCCATGGGGAGGTCGAGGTTGCGGCGATGAGCGGAATCCAGGAAAACATCGAATTCCGCCTTCCCGTCGAACTCCGGACGCCGTCCCCCACGACGCTCGTCCAGCCAGCCCAGTAAGAGGAGCGCAGTCTTGGGAATTCCCCTGCTGCAGGCCGCCCGGATCGGCACCTATCTGGTCAAGCAACATCTGAGCGGCCGCAAGCGCTACCCGCTCGTGCTCATGCTGGAGCCGCTGTTCCGCTGCAACCTGGCCTGCGCCGGCTGCGGCAAGATCGACTATCCCAACGAGATCCTGAACCAGCGCCTCTCGGTCCAGCAGTGCATGGAGGCGATCGACGAGTGCGGCGCCCCCGTGGTGTCGATCGCGGGTGGCGAGCCGCTGCTGCACCGGGACATGCCGGAAATCGTGCGCGGCTATCTGGCCCGCAAGAAGTTCGTGATCCTCTGCACCAATGCGCTGCTGCTGGCGAAGAAGATCGACGACTACAAGCCGCACCCCGCCTTCACCTGGTCCATCCATCTGGATGGAAACCAGGCGATGCACGACAAGTCCGTCTGCCAGGGCGGCGTCTATGACAAGGCGGTGGAGGCGATCAAACTCGCGAAGTCCAGGGGCTTCCAGGTCAGCATCAACTGCACCCTGTTCAACGATGCCGATCCCGCGCAGGTCGCCAGCTTCTTCGACGACATGAAGGCCATGGGACTGGATGGCATCACAGTCTCACCCGGCTATGCCTATGAGCGCGCACCGGACCAGCAGCACTTCCTGAACCGCAACAAAACGAAGGAGCTGTTCCGCGGCATCCTGTCGCGCGGGAAGGGGGGCAAGGCCTGGCCCTTCACCCAATCCCGCATGTTCCTCAATTTCCTGGCGGGGAACGAAGCCTACAAGTGCACACCCTGGGGCAACCCGACGCGCACAGTTTTTGGATGGCAGAAGCCCTGCTACCTTCTCGGGGAAGGCTACGCGAAGACCTTCAAGGAGCTGATGGAAGATACGGAGTGGGACAAGTACGGCGTCGGCAATTATGAGAAATGCGCCGACTGCATGGTCCATTCCGGCTTCGAGGCCTCGGCGGTGAAGGACATGGTCACCAATCCGCTGAAGGCGCTGGCGGTCACGCTGAAGGGTGTGCGCACCGAAGGTCCGATGGCCCAGGATATCCCGCTCGATAACCAGCGCCCGGCCGATTTCGTTTTCTCAGGCCATGTCCAGAAGAAGCTCGCCGAGATCCGGGCCAGCAAGCCGGACGCCAAGAAGGCGATGGCCGCGGAGTAGCGCACGGAAGGCCCGCTCCGCCTCCATCCCCGTTAGAATCAGGGTGGGGAGCTGGAACGGCTGGGCCAGCAGGGACCGCAGGACGGCGGGCAGGTCCATGCCCCCGTCCGGCCGCATCCCAACGCGTGCGGCCGGGGGAAGCGTCCGGTGAGCGCCGTCCGAGACCACCCGCGCGGCGGCGAGGGGCAGGCCGTGGCGCAGGGCCACCCGCGCCGTCACATGTGATTCCATGTCCACGGCCAGGGCGCCGGTTTCGGCATGCAGCGCTGCCTTGCCGGCTGCCTCCGCCACCATGGTATCGGCGCCGAGGATCGGCCCCTTGCGGGCGCCGGGCAGGCGCGCTGAGAGCCGTTCGGCCCAGGCCGGATCGGTTAGGATCCTCCTTCCGCCGGCGAGGATCACATCGGCCACCACCCAATCGCCGGGCTGCAAGCCAGGCGCGAGGGCGCCCGCGATGCCGATGCTGATGATGCCGCGTGCTCCCTTGGCGAACCGGCCCAGCTCCGCCTCCAGCCGGGCGTGATCGCCGCCGCCGGGGACCACCTGCACCTCCGGGCTGGCGAGGATCCGCGCTTCCCGCAGCAGCCCCGTGGCCGCAAGAATCATCGCCGGGGCTGCGCCGGACGTCACATGCCGTGCGCCGGGCGGCGGGCATTGCCGCGCCGCAGATTCCGGTAGCGCGCCATGGCCCAGAGCGGGAAGAATTTCGGATAACCGTGGTAGCGCAGGTAAAAGACGCGCGGGAAACCGCCGCCCGTATAGGCATCCTGCTGCCACAGCCCCGTCTCGTCCTGGGTCCGGCAAAGATAATCAATCCCGCGCGCCACGGCCGGATGGTCCACCTCGCCCGCCGCCATCAGCCCGAGCAGGGCCCAGGCGGTCTGGGACGCTGTCGAGGGCGCCGGCTCATAGCCGCGATAGTCCAGGCTGTAGCTCTCGCAATCCTCGCCCCAGCCGCCATCCGGGTTCTGGATGGAGAGCAGCCAGTCCGCCCCGCGCCGCACGCTTTGCGCCGAGCCGTCCAGCCCCGCCGCATTCAGCGCCAGCAGCGCCGACCAGGTGCCATAGATGTAGTTCACGCCCCAGCGGCCGAACCAGCTTCCATCCGCCTCCTGCTCCCGCTCCAGATAGGAGAGGGCGGCGCGCATACGCGGGCTGCTTTCGGGTGTCTCGCCGAGCTGCGCCAGCATGCCGACGCAGCGCGCGCTGACATCGGCGGTGGGTGGGTCGAGCAACGCGCCATGGTCGGCGAAGGGGATGTTGTTCAGGTAGGAATGCGTGTTGTCGACGTCGAACGCGCCCCAGCCACCATTGCTGCTCTGCAGTCCGGTGGTCCATTCGGCGCCGCGCGCGATGGCCTCGTCATACTCCTCGCCAAGGCTGAGCTGGTGGCGGGCGCGGTCCATGGCCATGACGACGGCCGCCGTGTCGTCCAGGTCGGGGTAGTGCGCGTTGCGGTACTGGAAGGCCCAGCCGCCCGGGCGGAGATGGGGGCGCTGCTCCGCCCAGTCGCCCTTCACTTCCAACTCCTGCAGCGGCTTCAGCCAGGCCAGGGCGCGGGGCACGGCGGCCTCGGCGGTCTCTCCGCCCACCTCCATCATCGCATGGGCGGTCAGCGCGGTATCCCAGACCGGCGAGACACAGGGCTGGCAATAGGCCTCGTCCTCCCGAACCACGAGCAGCTTCTCGATGGAATGGCGGGCGATGGCGCGGTCGGGGTGGTCGGGTGGGTAACCCAGCGCGTCATACATCATCACGGCATTGGCCATGGCGGGGTAGATCGCGCCCAGCCCGTCCTCGCCATTCAGCCGCTCGGTCACGAAGCGCACGCAGCGCTCGATGGCCTGCCGGCGCAGGCGGAGTGGCCAAAGGGGTTCCGCCACCTTCAGCCCGCCATCGATGCCGTTGAAGAGCAGCGCCCAGCCGCGGTGCTGATGCGTGCGCCCCCGTGGCCGGGGAAGGGGCCTGGGCGCGAACAGCTCCTGGATCCGCACGCCGCGCGGATTGCGTGCCCGCACCCGCAGCGCCTGCAGCACGAGCAGCGGCACGAGCACGGTGCGTGCCCAGTAGGACATGCGGCCGATATGCACGGGGAACCAGCGCGGCAGCAGGATCATCTCCACCGGGATGGTGGGCACGCGGCGCCAGGAGATCTCGCCGAACATCGCCAGCAGGATGCGCGTGAAGACATTCGCGCGCGCCGCGCCGCCATGCGCGAGGATCGCCGCCCGCGCCCGCTGCATATGTGGCGCGTCCGGGCTGTCCCCGATCATCTTCAGGCAGAAATACGCCTTCACCGACGCGCTGATGTCGAAGGCGCCGCCATGGAAAAGCGGCCAGCCGCCATGCTCGCCCTGGATGCGGCGGAGATAGGCGCCGATCTTGCCCTCCAGTTCCGGCGCGTCCGGCTCGGCGAGGTGCTGGCGCAGAAGGATGTATTCGGCGGGGATGGTGGCATCCGCCTCCAGTTCGAACACCCAGTGGCCATCGGGGCGCTGCTGCCGGCGCAGCGCCTCGGCCGCGCGCGCCACGCCGGACTCGATCTCCTCCAGCCAGGTGTCGTCGGCAGAGGAGAGCAGATCGTTCGGAACGTCCTTCATGCGCCGCCCGCCATGGCCTGCGCCCGGCCCTTCCACATCCCGCCCCGGCCACGCCAGACCTGCAGCGCGGATTGCAGGGTGAAGACTGCATAGGCCGCCCCGATGGCCGGCAGGGCCAGCCCCCAAAGCGGGGAGGCGCGGTAGAAGCGCAGCATGGGTTGGAAGGCGAGGGCCATCATCGCCCAGGCCGCCAGCCCCGCCACCCCGGCCAGCCCGGTCCCGAGCAACGCCAGCGCGGGCGGTATGAGATAGGTCAGCACCATGCCCGCCAGCGTGCCGGCCAGCAGCAGCGGCGAATAGTGCAACTGAGCATAGGCCGAGCGCGACACCATCCGCCCGATCTCGCCGAAGCTGCCATAGGGCCGCAGGCTCCGCGCCCGGCGCGTGAGGCCGAGCCAGATCGGCCCCTGCGCCTTCAGCCGGCGGGCGAGGGCGCAGTCATCGATGATGGCCGTGCGGACGGAGGCGATTCCGCCCGCCCGCTCCAGCGCCTCGCGCCGGACGAGCATGCAGCCGCCGGCCCCGGCGGCGATCCGGCGGCCCGCATCGGCCACCCAGGCGAAGGGGTAGAGCATCTGGAAGAAGAAGACGAAGGCCGGGATGAGGAAACGCTCCGCGCGCGTGGTGCAGGACAGCTCGGCCATCAGCGAGACGAGGGTGAGGCGTCCTGCTTCGGCCCGCGCGACCAGTGCGCGCAGATTGGCCGGATCATGGCCGATATCGGCATCCGTCAGCAGGATATAGTCGGGGGGCGCCGCCGCCGTCGCGTGGCGCACGCCCTGCTCCAGCGCCCAGAGCTTGCCCGTCCATCCCGCCGGCAACGGCTCGCCG
>DATCMG010000114.1:0-6495 GCA_036563555.1 Roseomonas sp.
CGGGTCGAGGAAGACGCTCGGCGGCTCAGTAGCCCGAATGTACACACCGTCCAGCCGCCCACCGCCCCGCTCGCGGGACGCAGCATGAGGTGGCTCGTGGCGCTGGGTGGCGTGGCGGCGAGCCTGATCCTGGCCAGTGCCATGATCTTGCTGTTGACCCTGACACGGCGGATCTTTGCCACGCCGGACGAAGCGGAGCGCTGGCTCATGCTGCCGACGCTCGCCGTTTTTGGCGACCTGAAGCGATCTACCCAGTTGAAGAAGGATGTGCCGGAGGTCGCGGATTTCGCGGCCCTGCTTGCTGATGCGCGGGTCGGTCGCCAGCGCGCCGGCGTAATCCAGTTCGTCTCCACGGGTGGAGATGACGGGCGGGGCGAGTTGGCACGCAGCTTGGCCATCGAATTCGCACAGCGCCGCGGCTGCGCGACGGTGCTGATCGACCTGCAAACGGATGGACGCGACCACTTGGCGGCCCTGGGCACGCAGCCGGTCGAGGTGGACCGGATCGCGGGGCAGGTGCTGACTTTCAATACGGTGGTGCCGAATCTCTGGGTTTCATATGAAGCCCGCGACTCACACCTGACCGATCCTCATGTGGGCCAGGCGGAGACGCGAAGCCTGATGAACCAACTTCGCACCGCCTTCGACCTTGTGCTGATCATTGGGCCTGAGCGGGACGAGAGTTACGCCATGCGTAGGCTCACCGCGCTGGTAGACGCCAATGTCATTGTCGTCCGGGGTGAGCAAACCCGTGCCGATCTGGCACGGGAGATGCGGGATTGGGTGCTGGGGTCTGGTGGCCGGCTTCTCGGCTTTGTTTTTACGGGACTGCGGCCGGTTCTGCCGCGCATGGTTACCCGGCTGCTCTGATCGGCTGGTCGAGGGCGGATGAGGCAGGGAATGTCGGTTCGGTACACCGTCCGTATTGGGCAAATCTTCTTGGTGCTGATGGCCCTGGTGGGTTGCGGCACGACGCAGACCATCGATCCGGTGGAGGCTAACCCGACGGGCTTCGCGCCCTGGAGTGAAGGGATTCCGATTTACCGCTTCGTCCCCGGCGATAAGGTGAAGGTCCAGTTCCTGCTGACGCCGGAGATGGGGGAGACCGCCCTGGTCGCTCCGGATGGTGCCATCAGCCTGCGGGCCGCTGGCCGCGTCCAAGCCGCGGGCCTGACCTCTCAGGAACTGGAGGCGGAAGTTGAGCAGGCCAGTCGGCGGGTTCTTACCAAGCCGATTGTCACCATTTCCCTTGAGGAAGCCGGAGGCTCGGTTGTTCTGGTCGGCGGTTCCGTCGCCCGGCCCGGCGTCTACCCGCTGGCGGGCCGGCGGGGTGTGCTGGAATCAATCCTCTTGGCCGGCGGTTTTGGGGACGAAGCGAGAATGACGCAGGTTGTGCTCATCCGCCGCAATCCCGAGAACAGGCCGATGTTGCGGACCGTGGACGTGCGGGACTTCGTCTCGAATGGGAGCACTGCAGGGGATGTGCCCCTCTATGCCGGCGATATCGTCTATGTGCCGCGCAGCCGGATTGCCGAGGCAAATCTTTGGATTGATCAGTATATCAACCGCTTGATCCCCTTCAGCCGGAGCTTCAGCTACTCCGTGACCCGGGGAAGTGCGGCCGTCGTGCCGTTCTGAGCGGCACGCGATGCCGGCGAAAATTTCGGCTGAGACATGAACTTCTGCGTGTGGGCACTTCGCGCAACACGTGAAAAATCTGCTTCGTATCAACCGCGATCACGTTTATATGAGCGGCGTTCCCCAGCCCGAAGGGTGCTGCGGATGGCGGCAGACCGCAGTGGAGCCGTTGGCGGCTGGAGCTTTGCTTGTGAGCGGGAACAGGGATATCGGGCTGTTGCCCTCGGCTGGGATGAGAGCGGAAGGTTTGTCCCTGGTGCGGTGGACGCACGGGTTGATAAACCGATGCGTTCGACTTTCCGATATCGTGCTGGTCATGGCTGCCGGGGTCATTTTCCACTTCCTCCCGCTTTCCCGCCTGGCGGATCCGCTTTCATGGCTGCAGGTGTTCGTGATCTCGCTGCTGGAGGTCACGATCTTTCTCGCCGTCATGGGGCGGCTGGGGGCCTATCGTGTCGAGCATTTCACGGCTGTTCTGAAGCCGCTCGCGCATCTGGTTGTCGCCCTTCTTGCGGCCTGGGCTGGAGGGGCTGTGGTGTTGACAGCCTTCGCCATCGACTTTGTCATCCAGTTCGAGTGGTTGTTCGGCTGGCATGGGGTGCAATTCCTGCTGCTCGCGCTCAGCCGGCAAATCCAGCGTGGGCTGGTCGGGCTGGTGGAGCGGAAGCATTTGCTCCGGCGCAAGGTGGTTGTCATTGGCGCCAACCCGGTCGGCGATCAGGTGGTGCGCGACCTGACCGCCGCGCGGAGAGCCTCGAATTACGAGATCGTCGGGGTGTTTCAGGATCAGTCCGACAACGGCGCGCAGGGGCGCGTCGGTGGTGTCCCCGTCCTTGGCAACCTCGGTGATCTGGCTGCCTACGCGCAGGACCACACGATCGATACCATCGTTCTTGCCCTTCCCTGGGGCCGGGCGCCGGACATCTTCCGCCTGATCGAAACGGTAGAATGGATCGCCGCCGATGTGGTGATCCCCTTCGAGGAGGCCGGAGTGCGGCCTGGTTTCGCCCGGATCATGCCGCTGGGGAGTGCCTCCACCCTGCAGGTGATGTATCGCCCGTTCAAGGGATCGCAGGGCGTAGTCAAGCTGCTTGAGGATTACATCATCGCTTCGGTAGCGATCCTGCTATTGAGCCCATTCATGCTCGCGGCGGCGATAGCCATCCGGTTGGAAGGGCCTGGGCCCATCCTGTTCCGCCAGTGGCGGCCGGGCTTCGGGCAGAAGCCTTTCGCAATTTACAAGTTCCGCACCATGAGGGTGAATCCGCAGGACGACGCGACGATTGGCACCACGGGCCGGAACGATCCGCGCATCACCCGGGTGGGCGCCATCCTTCGGCGGCTGAGCATCGATGAGCTTCCACAACTGTTCAACGTACTCAGCGGCGAGATGTCCATCGTTGGACCACGCCCCTATGTGGCGAATATGCTGGTGGGCAATGAGCGTTTCGCCGACCTCGTGCGGCAATATGCCGCGCGTCACCGGATCAAGCCGGGGCTGACGGGGTATGCGCAAGCTTACGGCATGCGTAGTCATGCGCTCCGCTCTCCCGATAATGCGAGCAAGAGCATCGAGATGGACATCCATTACATCACCCATTGGTCATTGTGGCTGGACATCCAGATCATCATTCGCACGGCGCTGGTCGGCCTTGCCGGAAAGCACGTCTTCTGACGGGGCATGTTCGTCAGAATGAGAATGGGGGCACGCAGGTTTCCCCGGACGGTGGTCCGCGCCGGCGCTGAAAGGAAGACATGGGAATGATGGGAATGGCACGTGGTGCTCGCCTTCCCATTCCCGGCACCGGGGCGCGGCCTCTGAACCCTGGTACTGACGCCGCCAGTTCCGCCGTTGCGACGTTGCCGGAGCCTGGGTGGCTTCACACAAGCTTTGTGGTTCTTGGCATATTTTCCTATTCAGGTGCGCGCATTGTGTTCGGCTCCTCTGCTGTAGAGAGAGATCTGGGCAGCAGTGATCCGGTTTATACCGCCATCCAGTTGCTGATGCTGTTCGGCGGGCTGGCAGTGACGTATCGCCATCGCCAGCGCTGCCTTCTCGTGCTGTGGCGCGCCTGGCCCTTCCTGCTGATGCTGGCGGTCCTCGCTCTCTCGGCGCTCTGGTCGCAGTCGCCGATGCACACGATCCGCCGCTGCATTACCGTTTTCGTCCTGCTGCTCTATGGGGTGTCCACCTTCGCGGTCTTCGGACCGGTCCGCTTCATGCGCCTTGCCTTGCGCGTGCTCCTGCTCATTGCGCTGGGTAGCCTTGCGGAGGCCGTGCTCAGGCCGGGCATTGGCTACGATGTCGGCGACTACGCAAATGCCATCCGTGGCCTGTACTTCCAGAAGAACGGCCTCGGCATGGCAATGCTCAGCGCGGCGCTTGCCTTGTCTTTCCTGGTGCTGAACCGGGGGCGGTTCCGGTGGAGCGATCTTGCCATCCTTGGCGGGCTGCTGGTCATGCTTGCCCTCTCCCGCTCCACCACTTCCACGCTGCTGACGATGCTGACGGCGGGGAGTACCGTGCTGCTCGTGTGGTTGGACCGTGGCGGCCCCTGGCGCTGGACTTCGTTCCTCATACTCGGCAGCAGCCTGAGCGTGGCAGTGCTGTCCTTTGCGGTGCTGGGGAAGGAGGGCGTCTTTGATCTGCTCGACAAGGATCCTTCCCTGACCGGCCGCACCTTCATCTGGGAAGCAGCCTGGATGGTCTTCAACCAGAGGCCGTTGCTCGGCCATGGCTACTCGGCGTTCTGGATCGCCGCGACTCCCGGTGTGGACGTTATTTGGGAGCATATTCAGTGGGATACCCCGACAGCACATAGTGGTTACTACGAGGTGCTGCTTCAGCTTGGCCTGCTCGGCGCCGGGCTGGTGGTCGTACTGCTCCTGGCCACCCTGCTCCGCGCGGGCTTCTGTCTCTTCTCGGAACGCCGCCGGGCCGCGATGTGGATCATGCCCTTTCTCCTGACAATGATCATTCTCAGCAACAGTGAGTCCGTGCTGCTGAACCCGGACCTGAACACCGTGTACTGGATCATTGGCAGCCTTGGTCTCGCTGGGCCGGTGGCGCTGCGAACCGCCGTGGCATTCCGAGTTCGGCCGGGCGGCGTGATCGTGCCGCCCTACCACCGTCAGCAGCTATGATGGACTTGCGGCAGCGAATCCACACAGGTCTTTCCAGAAGACCCTGAGCGTGCCGGACGGCCGGGATGAGGGCCCGGGGCAGGGACATCACCGGATGCGTGCTGATGCCGGCGAGGCCCGCCCCGCGCTGATTGCGCAGGGGGGAATGGACGCCATGGCGTCCCTGGTCCAGGCTTCCTCCAGCTATAATGACGGAGGAAATGATGCTTCACCGGCGTTCCCTGATGGGAGGCCTGGGCGCCGCGGCCCTGCCCCTGGCCGCCGGCGCGCAGGAGGCCTATCCCACGCGTCCGATCACCATGCTCGTCGGCTTCGCGCCAGGGGGCGGGACGGACATCGTGGTCCGTATGCTTTCGCCGCGCCTGCAGGAGGAGCTGGGCCAGCCCGTCACGGTGGAGAATCGCCCTGGCGCCAGCGGCACCCTCGCCGCCGCGGCCGCCGCGCGGTCCCGTCCGGATGGCTACACGCTCCTAACCGGCACGGTCAGCACGCAATGCACGGTCGCGCCCCTGATGCGGCCGCCGCCTTATGACCAGCTCCGCGATTTCACGCCCATCATGCTGGTAGGCACGCTGCCCCTGGTGATGGTGGTGCGCGCGGACAGCCCGGCGCGGGACGTCGCCAGCCTCCGGGCGCTCGCCCAGGAAAGGCCGAATGGCCTCAACTACGGCACCTCCGGCGTCGGCAGCCAGCAACACCTGGCAAGCGAGCTGCTCGCCCGGCGGGGCGAGATGACGATGACGCACATCCCCTATCGCGGCACCGGCCAGTCCGTGAACGCGCTGCTGGCGGGGGATGTGGACGTCAACATCGACACGCTCGCGACCTATCTGCCGCATATCCGCGCCGGGCGCATGCGCGCCCTGGCCACCACCCTTCCCAGCCGCGCTGCCGCGCTTCCGGAGGTGCCGACGGTCGAGGAGCAGGGCTTCCCCGGCTACAACATGTCGGTTTGGTACATGGTCCTCGGGCCGGCCGGCCTGCCAGCGGAGGTGATGCGGCGCTGGGAGACGGCGCTTGGCCGCACCATCGGCGATCCCGCCATCAACCGCCGCCTGATCGAGGCCGGCTACATCCCCGGGGGTGGCACCGCCGCGGAGGCAGCCGCGCTGGTGCGCCGCGATGCGGAGCGCCTGGGCCGGGTTGTGCAGGAGGCCGGCATCCGGTTGGAATGACCTGGGCCGTGCCCGGCCGCAGGCGAATTTAACGGAAAACGGGTGCCTCGCATGAAACTCTCGCCTTTCGGTTGTTTCTGCGAGGCTCCTGTGCAGGTATAACGCCCATCGGAAACATGGACTGAGGCGCGTGCCGGCATGTCCATGGTCGGGGGCGGAGTTGCTGCATGGGAGCGTTGCTGGGTCTCGGCCGCCTGGTTCGCCACGCGCCACGCGCGGCGTGGCGTCTGGCCGGGCGAGTCGCTGTCGTCGTGCTGGCGCTGGCATCCGTGCCGCCGGCCGCGTCGCAGGCTCCGCCGGCCGCAGAGGTCGACGCGCCGATCCGGCTTCAGGTGGTCGGCGGTCTGGCCGGGGTCAGCCAGTATACGCGGCTGGAGCAGCCCTTCTGGACCCGTCGGCTGCCGGAGGTCACCGGCGGCCGGATGACGGCCGACATCTCGCCCTTCGACCGCAGCGGCATCCGCGGGCAGGAGGCGCTGCGCCTTCTCCGCCTCGGCGTCACGCCCTTCAGCACGGCCCTGCTCGGCCTCGTCGCATC
>DATCMG010000116.1:0-1608 GCA_036563555.1 Roseomonas sp.
GTTCACGGCCTGGGCGGCCTCGCCGATGATCTGGCGGGCGCGGTCCGTCAGGTCGGCGCGGTCGAAGTCGAAGAACACGAGGTAGGTGCGGGCCGGAACCGGGGCCACGGCGGGAGCCGGGGCGACAACGGCCGCAGCCACCGGGCGCGGCGTGTTGAAGGCGTAGCGCAGGCCGATCATGGCGCTGTGGTTGAAGTTTTCGAGGCCCTGGCTGCTGACCGTGACGCGGTTCGCGATGGTCTGCCGCTGGGAAACCCGGAAGCTTGGCTCGGTCGTGCCGAAGAAGCGGTACTCGGCGGTCAGGCTCAGCCCGGGAACCCCGAGCGGGAAGGCCGCGCCGGCGATGCCTTGGAAGGCGAACACGTCGTCGTCGTCATCGGTCGTGAGCACCTGCGAGCGAGTCGGACGGAAATCCGAGCGGACATTGTCCTGCGAGACATGCGACCAGCCCACGCCACCGCCGATATAGGGGGTGAAGAACGGCTGGGCCCAGCCAAAGCGCCGCAGGTCCATGTCGAACAGGACATTCGCCATGGCTCCAGCCTGCCAGAGCTTCCCGTCATTGGTACGGCTGGCGAGACCGGCAGCCGTCGCGCCGTGATAATCGTTCTGGCGGTAGAAGCCTTCGAGCTCGGCGCGGAGGCCGTTGCCGAAGCCCCAGCCGATCGCGGCGACGCCGACGAAGCCGCTATCCCAGTTCACCTCGGCCTTGTCGGGAAGGCCGGCAGCGCGTGCCGCGGCGCCAGCGGTGCCGCCCAGCTTCTCCTCGGTGCCCTGCAGGTAATTATAGCCGCCGCCCGCGCCGATATAGAGTCCGGTGACCGGCTGCGCCTGGGCGGCCAGGGGCAGCGCCAGCAGGGTCGTGGAGAGGAGGGCTGCGCGGAGGCGGGGCATTGGAACGATCTTCCTTCCGGAACGGGGCGAACCCACGGGATGCCCATGTCCTACCCACAATCATGCCGTGCAGAAACCGTCTCTTGGTCCCCCTGTGTCTTGCGGCAGCCACGTGTTGCCGCGCCGCAACATGATCTCCGGGCGGCGTATCAGAAGCCGCCATTCATCTCCAAAAACATTGTCTCGGCCGCGGTGCTAGCCCGCCCGAGGATTGTGTTGCGATGAGGGAAGCGCCCGAATCGGCGGATGACGGCCCGGTGCCGCCACGCGTAATCGATCACCCCGCCGGGCGCAGGGGCGCGAGGATCGTCGCGCAGCCCCTCGAAAAGCGCGACCGAAAGATCCTGGTCCCCCATCTCCTCCGAATGCTCGAAGGGCAGATAAAGAAAGATCCGCTGCATCGGCGTCAGGCGCAGGTCGTGCCGCCGGCGCAGCACCGCATCGCGCGCGACCGCACGGGCCACCGGATCAGCGGCGAAGGCCCGTGCGGTGCCGCGATGGATGTTGCGCGGCACCTGATCCAGCAGAAGGCACAGGGCAAGCGCCCCTTCGGGTTCCTCGGCCCATTCCGGAAACCTGCCTTGCGTCGCCGTTTCCGCGGCCGTGGCGAAGCGGTCGCGCAGCATGGCGTCAAAGGTGGGATCGGCGCGGAACCAGGCCTCGCGGTAGCGATCCGGCTCGCCGCCGAACCACGCGTCGAGAAGGGCTTCCCTC
>DATCMG010000416.1:0-10452 GCA_036563555.1 Roseomonas sp.
AGCACGCTGCCTTTCGCCCCCGGCCCGACCTCGCCCTGCCGTAGCACCTCGCCGGCGGAGGCCTCGCGCCCGGCCTTGCGGAAGGCGGCGACGTAGAACGCCACCGCCTCCTCCGCGCGCCCGTCGAACCAGAGGCAGGTCGCGATTCCCGACATGTCAGGCGGCCTGCGGGCAGTGCTGCATGGCGGCGACGTCCATCCACATCACCTCCCAGATATGCCCATCCGGGTCCTCGAAGCTGCGGCCATACATGAGGCCGTGATCCTGCTTGAAGCCCGGATCGGCCACGCCGCCCGAGGCCGCCGCCGCGCCCACCATCTCATCCACCGCCTCGCGGCTCTCGGAGGAAAGGCAGAGCAGCACCTCGCTCGCGGCGCGCGCATCGGCGACCGGGCGCGGGGTGAACTGGCGAAACTTGTCATGGGTCAGCAGCATCACGTGGATGATGTCGGAGAAGACCATGCAGGCCGCCGTGTCGTCGGAGAATTGCGGGTTCTTCCGCGCCCCGATCGCCTCATAGAAGGCGACCGCGCGCGGCAGGTCGGTCACGGGCAGGTTCACGAAGATCATGCGGGCCATGGGACATCCCCTTCCTTGGCGTTGCTTGAAGAGCATGACCCGAATAGTTATCTTTGACAACCATGAAGTCAGAAAAAATAACTACTCTCTCTGAGAGTCAGCGACGCCGCTGGTACGAGGATGCCTGCGCCGCCGCCCACGCCCTCGACCTGCTGGGCGAGCGCTGGTCACTGCTGGTGATGCGGGAACTGATGTTCGGCCCCAAGCGCTTCAGCGAATTGCGCGCCGACTTGCCGGGCATCAGCGCCAATATCCTGACCCAGCGGTTGGAGGGGCTGGAGGCGGCCGGCGTGCTGGTTCGCCGCCGCCTGCCGCCCCCTGCCTCCGTCCAGGTCTATGAGCTGACACCCTGGGGCCTGGAGAGCGAGCCCATCTTCATGGCGCTGGGCCGTTGGGCCGCGCGCTCCCCCCTGCACGATCCCACCCTGCCCTTCAGCGCCGCCTCGCTGCTGCTCTCGCTGCGCACGATGCTCGACGCAGCGCGGGCGGAAGGCGTGGAGGCACGGATCGGCCTCGTCCTCGGCCGCGACAGCTTCCGCCTCCATCTCGCGAACGGCCGGATCGAGATCGTGGCGGGGCCGGCAGAACACTGTGATGCCATTCTCGCGGGCGAGCCGAGGGTGCTTGCCGCCGCCATCTATGGCGGCCAGCCGCTCGAAACGCTCGAGGCCGCTGGCGCGCTGCAGATCGAGGGCGATCGCGCCCTGGTCCGGTGCTTCGTGACCCTGTTCCCGCTGCCTCCGAAAGCCGAGCGCGACGTCCCTTGACCTTCCCATGATGGGAAGCCCCATCTGTCCCGGCGACGAAGGATTAATCCCATGCCCGTTGCCGAAACTGCCCGCCTCAGCCTGCCCGTCGAGGGAATGACCTGCGCCTCCTGCGCCGGCCGTGTCGAACGCGCCCTCGCTGCCGTGCCGGGCGTGACCGCCGCGGCCGTCAACCTCGCGACGAACCGCGCGACGGTGGAGGGCGAGGCGCTCGACCCAGCCATCTTGCGCGACGCCATCGCCCGTGCCGGCTACACCTCGCCCGAGGCGACCACCGAGATCGGCGTGGAGGGCATGACCTGCGCCTCCTGCGCCGGGCGGGTGGAGCGTGCGCTCGCCGCCCTGCCGGGCGTGATTGCGTCCTCGGTGAACCTTGCCACCCGCCGCGCCACCATCCGCCACGCGCCCGGCGCGGTGGACCGGCCGGAGCTCGAATCCGCCATCCGCAAGGCCGGCTACCAGCCCTCGCCCGGCCACGCGGCAGAGGCGCACCACCACGGGCATGGCGATCACGGCGCGGCCGATCCCCATGCCCATCATGCCGGCCCACCCGAAGCCGGCGAGGAAGTGGGGCTTCGCCGCGACACCCTCATCGCCATCGCCCTGGCGGCGCCGCTCTTCGTCATCGAGATGGGCGGGCACCTGATCCCGGCGATCCACCATGCGCTGGGCGGGCCGATCTGGAACTGGCTGCAATTCGCCCTTGCCACCGCCGTGCTGTTCGGGCCGGGCTGGCGCTTCCACCGCATCGGCTGGCCGGCCCTGTTCCGGGGCGGGCCGGAGATGAACAGCCTCGTCGCCCTCGGGACGCTCGCCGCCTGGGGGTATTCCGCCGTGGTCATCCTCGCGCCCGGGCTGGTGCCGGAGGAGCAGCGGCACGTCTATTTCGAAGCCTCCGCGGTGATCGTGGCCCTCGTGCTGCTCGGCCGCTGGCTGGAGGCGCGGTCGCGTGGCCGGGCCTCGGCGGCCATCCGCCGCCTGCTCGATCTCCAGCCCCCGACGGCCCGGGTGGAGCGGGACGGAAGCGAGCAGGAGATCCCCGCCGCGGAGCTGCGCGCGGGCGACGTGATGCGCGTCCGCCCCGGCGAGCGCCTGCCCACGGACGCCGTGGTGCTGGAGGGCGAGAGCCATATCGATGAATCCATGGTCACCGGCGAATCCGTCCCCGTCCGTCGCGGCCCCGGCGATGCGGTGGTGGGCGGCACGGTGAACGGCCAGGGCGCGCTGCGCCTTCGCGCCACCGCCGTGGGTTCCGCGACCGTGCTGGCCCGCATCACGCGGCTGGTCGAGGAGGCGCAGGGCGGCAAGCTGCCCATCCAGGCCCTGGCCGATCGGGTGACGCGCTGGTTCGTGCCCGCGGTGATCGGGGTGGCCGCGCTGACCTTCCTTGGCTGGATGGCCTTGGGCGGCGGGCTGGCCCAGGCGCTGGTGGCGGCGGTCGCGGTGCTTATCATCGCCTGCCCCTGCGCCATGGGGCTGGCAACACCCGTCGCCGTGATGGTCGGCACCGGGCGGGGCGCGGAGCTGGGTGTGCTGTTCCGGCGCGGCGCCGCGCTCCAGGTGTTGCGGGACGTGACCACCGTCGCGATGGACAAGACCGGCACGCTGACCGAGGGCCGCCCGGCCCTGACCGACCTCATTCCCGCCCCCGGCTTCGACGAGGCCACCCTGCTGCCCCTGATCGCCGGCGCGGAATCCGGCAGCGAGCACCCGGTGGCCGAGGCCATCCGCGCAGCCGCATCGTCGCGGGGCCTGGCCGTGCCGGCGGCGGCTTCCTTCCAGGCCATCCCTGGCATGGGGCTGCGCGCCGGGGTGGATGGACGGCGCGTGGAACTGGGTGCCGACCGTTTCATGGTGTCGTTGGGTCTCGATGTTGCGTCCTTCGCCGCCGATGCCGCGCGGCTGGGCGATGCCGGCCGCACGCCGATCTATGCGGCGGTGGATGGAAGGCTGGCCGCGATCCTGGCGGTGGCCGATCCGGTGCGCCCCACCACCGCCCCCGCGCTCTCCGCCCTGCGCGACATGGGCCTGCGCCTGGCCATGGTCAGCGGCGACAACCGGCGCACCGCCGAGGCCATCGCCCGACCGCTGGGCATCGATCAGGTGGAGGCGGAGGTTCTGCCTGAGGGCAAGGTGGATGCGGTTCGGCAGCTCCGGGCGAAGGGCAGCCTCGCCTTTGTCGGGGATGGCATCAACGACGCCCCCGCCCTGGCCGCCGCCGATGTCGGGATCGCCATCGGCACGGGCACGGATGTCGCGATCGAGAGCGCCGATGTGGTGCTGATGGCCGGCGACCCGCGCGGCATTCCGACCGCCATCGCCCTCAGCCGCGCGACGCTGAGGAATATCCGCCAGAACCTGTTCTGGGCCTTCGCCTACAACGTGGTTCTGATTCCGGTGGCGGTGGCGGGGCTGCTCTCCCCGGTCCTGGCCGCGGGGGCGATGGGGCTGTCCAGCGTCTTCGTCGTCGGCAACGCGCTGCGGCTGCGGCGCTTCCAGCCGCCACAGGGAGGGGCACAAGGGGCATCACGGGCGGCGGCATGAGAATCGGCGAGGCGGCCGAGGCCTCCGGCGTTTCGGCCAAGATGATCCGGCACTACGAGGCGGTGGGACTCCTCCCCGCCGCCGCGCGCCGGGAATCCGGGTACCGTGATTATGGGGAGCCCGATATCCACGTGCTGCGCTTCATCCGCCGCGCGCGGGACCTCGGCTTCTCGCTCTCCGAGATCGCGGGGCTGCTGGCGCTCTGGGGCGATCGGCAGCGGGCGAGCGCGGAAGTGAAGCACTTGGCTCTGGCGCATGTGGAGGTGCTGGAGGCGAAGGCGCGCGACCTCTCCGCCATGGCGGCCACGCTGCGGCACCTTGCGGCGAACTGCCATGGCGATTCCAGGCCGGAATGCCCGATCCTGGATGAGCTGGCCCGGCCGGGCTGACCGTTCCGCCAGCAGCACCGCTCCGGGACGGGAGACGGAGCGCCGAATGGCTTTGTGAACATGGCGGCGCTTGAGGCTCTCGCCGAAGGGTGCTGAGAGGGATTCCGGTTCCAGTTCCGGCCCCGGGATTTGCTGCGCCCTCCTCCGGTAGTGAGATGAACGGTCCCAAGGCTTCCCCTGTCCCCAACGCCTATGAACTGCTTGTCCAGGGTGTCGTCGACTACGCGATATTCATGCTTTCCCCGGACGGGCGGGTGGTGAGTTGGAATCCCGGGGCAGAGCGGATCAAGGGATATGCGCCTGAGGAGATCATCGGCGAGCATTTCTCGCGCTTCTACACGGAGGAGGATCGCGCCGCGGGCCTTCCCGAGCAGGCGCTGAAGATCGCCGCCGAGGCTGGCCGCTTCACGGCGGAGGCCTGGCGCCTCCGCAAGGATGGCACCCGCTTCTGGGCGATGGTGGTGATCGACCCTATCCGCCGGAACGGCAAGCTCATCGGTTTCGCCAAGATCACCCGTGACATGACCGAGCAACGCGCGGCCCAACTGGCAGCGACCGAGAGCGAGCGCCGCTTCCGGCTACTGGTCGAGGGCGTGGTGGACTACGCCATCTACATGCTCAGCCCCGAAGGGCATGTGACGAACTGGAATGCCGGCGCCGAGCGCATCAAGGGCTACGCCGCCTCCGAGATCATCGGCCAGCACTTCTCCCGCTTCTACACCCCCGAGGATGTCAGCGTCCGCCTGCCCTGGAGGGCGCTGGACACGGCCCTTCGCGAAGGGCGGTACGAGGCGGAGGGCTGGCGCCAGCGCAAGGATGGCACCCGCTTCTGGGCCAGCGTGGTGATCGACGCCATTCGCGACGATTCCGGGGAACTGATCGGCTTCGCCAAGATCACGCGCGACCTGACGGAGCGGCGCGAGATCCAGCTGAAGCTGGAAGAATCCCGCCAACAGCTTTTCCAGGCGCAGAAGATGGAGGCGCTGGGCCATCTCACCGGTGGGCTGGCGCATGACTTCAACAACCTGCTGACCGGCATAATCGGCAGCCTGGAATTGCTGAAGACGCGGGTCGCGCAGGGGCGGATCGGCGATCTCGACCGTTATGTCACCGCCGCCCAGGGGGCCGCCACCCGCGCCGCGGGGCTGACCCACCGGCTGCTGGCCTTCGCGCGCCGGCAGACACTCGATCCAAAGCCCACGGACGCGAACAGGCTGATCAGGGACATGGAGGATCTGGTCCGGCGCACGGTCGGACCGGCGATCAGGATCGAGACCGTCCTGGCACCGGGCCTCTGGACGACGTTGTGCGACCCGAACCAGCTCGAGAGCGCGATCCTCAACCTTTGCATCAATTCGCGCGACGCCATGCCGGATGGCGGCCGGCTGGTTATCGAGACCGCCAACACCGAAATCGATGGGCAAGGCGCGGGCGAGATCGATCTGGAACCTGGCCGGTATGTGGCGGTCTCGATCGCCGATACGGGCACGGGCATGCCGGCCGAGGTGATCGGGCGGGCCTTCGATCCCTTCTTCACGACGAAGCCGCTGGGTCAGGGAACCGGGCTCGGGCTTTCGATGGTCTACGGCTTCGCCCGGCAATCAGGCGGGCAGGTGCAAATCCAGTCGGAGGTCGGCA
This sequence comes from Roseomonas sp., assembly GCA_036563555.1. GTDB lineage: Bacteria > Pseudomonadota > Alphaproteobacteria > Acetobacterales > Acetobacteraceae > Roseomonas. The sequence goes on from DATCMG010000416.1 coordinate 5,918, forward strand.
AGGGCACCACGCTGCGTATCTACCTGCCCCGGCACCAGGGTTCGACCGAAACCGAGGAAGCGGGGCAGGAGTTGGCTGCGGCGCCACGGGCCAGGGAGGGCGAGACGGTTCTGGTGGTGGACGACGAGGCGACGGTGCGGATGCTGGTCACCGAGGTGCTGCAGGAGATGGGCTATTCCGCGATCGAAGCGGCGGACGGCCATTCCGGGCTGAAAGTGCTGCAATCCGATGTACGGATCGATCTCCTGATCACCGATGTCGGGCTGCCCGGCGGCATGAACGGGCGCCAGATGGCCGATGCCGCCCGGCAGATCCGCCCGGAGCTGAAGGTGCTGTTCATCACGGGCTATGCGGAGAATGCCGTGGTCGGGAATGGCCAGATGGAGCCTGGCATGCATGTGCTGACCAAGCCCTTCGCGATCGACATGCTGACCAGCCGGCTGAAGGCGATCATTACCGAGGGCTGAGGTCGCCCGCTTCGGTGCGGGGTGACCGGCCAGTGGTACGATCGACGTTAATGGTTCCGAGCCTCTTCCAGCCTGAGGCATCATGGGCGTGTCAGAAGGGATGGGCGACGATGAACGCTGCTATTGGTGCTGCCACCCGCTCCGTCGCTCCGGCTGACCTACTCGGGACCTGGGAGCTAGTGTCGGTCAAGCGCACAGCGACCGAAACGGAGGAAACCACCGACCAGTTCGGCCCGGCGCCGCGTGGCTATCTCACCTACGGCCACGACGGCCGCATGATGGTCCTCTTCGTGGACAGCCGAAGGCCCCGGCCAGTAGGCGTGGCGGCGACCGATGCGGAGCGAGCTGACCTGCACCGGTCGATGTGCGCCTACGCCGGCACCTACGCCCTTGATGGCCAAAGGATCGTTCACCGCATCGAGGTGTCCTGGAACGAGGTCTGGTCCGACACGGAAGAGGTGCGAAACGTCGGCATTGACGGTGAGGGTCGGCTGGTAGTCTGGACCGACCCAAAGCCGAGCATCACGGATGGCAGCATGGGCGTCGCCATACTCACCTGGCGCAGGCCTGCCGGATAGCCGCCCGCCGATCTGCCTTCTCTGTCTGTACCGGAAATCGGACGGGAACCATCAACCTCGATCGCACCACTAGATCATCCCAGGCTTGCGGATGGGCGAGCCATCCACCAGCCGCTCCAGCCGGAAGGGCGCGGGGTCCACGACCGGCGTCGTGCCCAGGATCAGGTCGGCAGCCAGCCGCCCCGCGCCCGGCCCGATGCCGAAGCCATGCCCGCTGAATCCCGTGGACAGGAAAAGGCCCGGCAACGCGTCGATCGAGGCGATCACCGGCACCGCGTCGGGCGTGGAATCGATCCAGCCGCCCCAGGTCGCGGCGGCCTTGGTGCCGGCCAGGGCGGGCCAGGATTTCGCAAGCTGCTCCAGCCCCGGCTCCTCCACGCCCCGGGCCGGGGGCGGGTCGAGCACGCGCATGTCCTCCGCCTCGAAGACGGTCGGGCGGTCGAAGGACCAGTTTCCGGCCCAGGCGTCCGGCCCGCGCAGGAAGGAGGAGCCGATGCCGAAGGAAACCTCGTTCCACCGGCTGACCAGGGTGGGCCAGAACTTGCGGGCATGGCGCAGCCCCGCGGGCGTCACCTCGATCCGGCCCCGATTCTTCGCGGCGACGATGTACCCGCCATTCGAGCGCCGGCTGATGGTGATGTCGGGCGTGTAGATACCGCCCGCCGTCACCTCCGGCGCGGGCTGGGTGAGGAAGACGGTGGAACGGATGCTGGTTTGTGGAAGGTCCACCCCGTGGCGGCGCAGGAACATCGAGGACCAAGCGCCGCCCGCCAGCAGCACCGATTCCGCGCGGACCGTGCCGCGTTCCGTCACCACTCCCGTCACCCGCCCGGCGGTGCGGTCCAGGCCGCGCACGGCGCAGCGCTGGTGGATGGTCGCGCCCAGGCGGCGCGCGGCCTCGGCCAGGGCAGGCACGGCCTTGAAGGGCTCGGCCATGCCGTCCCGGGGGGAGGACACGCCGCCGATCCAGGCGCCGTCATTGCCGGGGGTCGCCGCGCGCGCTTCGTCGGCGGAGAGCATGCGGCTATGGACCTGGTATTGTCGCGCCATGTCCACCCAGCCCTGCCAGCGCGCCATGTCGGCCTCGCTGCGGGTGACATAGACCAGCCCGTCCCGGCGGAAGCCGTAATCTCCCCCGGTTTCGGCGGCGAGCCCGGCCCAGATCTCCAGGCTGCGCTGCATCAGCGGGATCTCGCGCTCGTCCCGGTTCTGCACGCGGCACCAGCCCCAGTTGCGGCTGGATTGCTCGCCGGCGATCACGCCCTTCTCCAGCACAGCGACCGAGCGCCCGGCCTTGGCGAGGAAATAGGCTGCCGCCACCCCAGCCACGCCGCCGCCGATCACCGCGACATCCACCTGGCCCGGCAGGGTGGGATCGTCCTGCACGCGGGTGATGGGGGGTATGGCCATGAAGTCGTCTCCGGATCGGCTGGACTACGGGGTCAGGCGGGCACCTAGCCCTTGGCCGCCTCCAGCGAGGCGCGCACCGCCGCCTCCACGCGCAGGGCGGCATCCAGCGCCGCACGGCCGGCGGCACCATCCGCCTCCACCGGCGCCCCGTCCAGGCAGGCGGCCGCGAAACTGGCATGCTCGGCCTCCAGGCTGTCGCTTTCGGCCCAGGTGGAGCGGGAGAGGCCGTGGCCGGGGATCTGCTCCAGCGCCTCCCCCTCCCCGCGCCGCACCCAGATCATCTCGCGCTTCAGGTGGTCGAGGTTGAGGTAGCCCTGGTCGCCGAAGAGCCGCAGACGCCGCTCCATATGCAGGGACACGCGGCTGGCTGTGATGGTGGCGGCCGCCCCGTTGCCGAAGCGCAGCCGCGCATTGGCGATGTCGATGGTGGGTGAGGCGATGCTGGTCCCGACCGCGTCCACCCCGACCAGCGGGCTGCCGGCCAGCGCCAGGGCGAGATCGAGGTCATGGATCATCAGATCCAGCACCACCGACACATCCAGGCTACGGGGCCGGAAGGGGGCGATGCGAATCGCCTCCAAATACAAGGGCCGGCCGACCCGGGCGGCGAGGCCGCCTTCCTGCCGCAGGGCGCGCATGCCGCCGGAGAAGCGCTCGAGCTGCCCGACCTGCAGCACCACGCCCTTGGCCCTGGCCAGGGCCACCAGCTCGTCCGCCTGCTCCAGCGTGGCGGCGATCGGCTTCTCCACCAGCACATGGCGCCCGGCCAGGAGCGCCGCATGGGCCAGCCCGTGATGGAAGGCGGTGGGGGCGGCGACGATCACGGCCTGCGCCCGGTCGATCACCTCCTCGGCGCTCAGCGCGGGGCAGCCGGCCTCCCCCGCCACCAGCGCGGCGCGGGCGGGATCGGCATCGTGCAGGCCGACGAAGTCGAAGCGCGGCCCCTTGGCCGCCTTCAGCGCGTGGAACCGCCCGAAATGCCCGGCACCCAGGATGCCCAGTCGAAGACGCATGGCGCTGATCCCCCTCGGAATGCGGCGGCCTGTAGCAAAGATGTGCAAGGGTTGCATCGGGGGCGGCCGGGACGCATGTTCCGCCGCTGTTTCCAGGCACATCGCCAGATCTCACGGGGGGGCCGCCCAGGCCATGTTGTACTTTGCGCGGTGGAAGGTCGCCGCGATCCTTGGCGTCATCGCCCTGGGCCTGCTGCTCTGCGTGCCGAATCTCGTTCCCCGCTCGGTGCTGCCGGGCTGGGCGGCGCGGCAGATCTCGCTCGGGCTCGACCTGCGCGGCGGCTCCTACCTCCTGCTGGAGGTGGACATGAACGCGGTGGTGCGGGAACGGGTGGAAAGCCTGGCCGACGGCGCCCGCACCCGCCTGCGCCAAGCCAATATCGGCTACCTGAACCTGACCGCCGACCCGAACAACCGCCGGCTCTCCCTGCGCGTGCGCGATCCGGCCCAGGCCGAGGCAGCGGCTGCGCAGCTTCGGGAACTGGCCATCCCCGTGCCCGTGCGCGGCTCCGCCACCGGCGCGACCGAGCCCGACATCGCCGTCACCACCGCCCCGGACGGCACCGTCACCGCCACCCTGTCCGACGCCGCCCTCGTGGCGCGGGCCGGGGGCGCGGTGGAGCAGTCCATCGAGATCGTCCGCCGCCGTATCGACGAGACGGGCGTGGCCGAGGCCCTGATCGCCCGCCAGGGGCAGAACCGCATCCTGGTGCAGCTTCCGGGCATCGAGGACCCCAACCGGATCAAGGACCTGCTGGGCCGCACCGCCCGCATGACCTTCCACCTGCTGGACGAGAACGCGAACCCCAATTCTGGCGGCGCCCCGCCGCCCGGCGTGCAGTTCCTGGCCGGCGAGGAGCGCGGCGGGCAGCTTCCCAGCCGCTACGCCGTGCGCCGCCGCGTGGAGGTGGACGGCGCGAACCTGTCCGATGCCCGCGCGGGCCAGGACAGCCGGAACGGCGAATGGGTGGTGAACTTCACCTTCGACAGCATCGGCACCCGCCGCTTCGCCGAGGTGACGCGGCAGAATGTCGGCCGCCCCTTCGCCATTGTGCTGGACGACAAGG
>DATCMG010000123.1:0-1750 GCA_036563555.1 Roseomonas sp.
CCCCATCAAGTACCGGGACGGCGAACTCCCCCCAATCCCCCGCCGTCCTGATGCCCGGCCCGCGCAGCGCCCTTCCCCCTTGGGGCGCCGTCGCGGGCCGGTGCTGTTTTAAGCGCTTGCTGTTTCAGGTGTTCTTCCGCAGGACCAGCGTGGTCCAGGGGCCAAGATTCAGGCGCCGTTCCAGGCGCAGCCCGCCCCGGCGATGCGCGGCCATGACCTGCCGTGCCTGAGTGCCGAGCAAGCCCGCCAGGATCGCCGTGCCGCCCGGGCGCAGATGGCGCGCGAGATCCCGCGCCATGGCGCAGAGCGGGCGGGCGAGAATGTTGGCGAAGATCAGGTCATACCCGCCCTTCGACACCGCCGGCGACTTCCAGCCATCGGCGAGCACGGCGCGCACGAGCGGCTTGAGACCGTTCATGGCGGCGTTCTGATCAGCCACCCGGACGGACCAGGGCTCGATATCGGTGGCCAGCACGCGGCGGTGCAGCGCGGTGGCGGCGGCCATGGCGAGGATACCTGAGCCGGAGCCGAGATCCAGCAGGCGCAGTTGATCCTTCGGCAGCGGGCGCATCCGGCGCGATGCGGCCTCGAAGGCGATAAGGCAGCCACGGGTAGAGGCGTGCTCGCCCGATCCGAAGGCCAGGCCGGCATCCAGCTTGAGAACCGTGCGGCCATGCACCTTGCGGTCCGGCAGATGGGTCGGGCGGATGAGGACGCGGCCGCCGATCTCCTGTTCCGGGAAGGCCTGGGCGGTGCGGGCGAGCCAGCCCTCGGATTCCACCGGGGCGCGCTGCGCCTGGAGGTCGAGCCCGGTCATCAACGATGCAAGGGCCAGGGCGGCGGTGAGGTCATCCTCCTTCGCCCCTTCCTCGCGCACGCCTTCCACGCGCCATGTGTCGGTGTCCTCATCGAGGAACAGGGCGACGCTTCGGCAGACACGCTCCAGCGCGGCCTCCACCGCCGGCACGGCCTCCTCCGGCAGGGCGTCGAGCCAGACGGTTTCCAGGTTCTGCGCGTGGCGGCGGGACATCAGGAGACCTTCTCCACGAAACGGTCAAGGAGACGCTTCTGGCCCGCCTTCTCGAAATCGACTTCCAGGCGGTCATCCTCGACCGCGACGACGCGGCCATAGCCGAACTTCTGGTGGAAGACGCGCTGGCCGACCTTCATGCCATCGGGCCGGGCCGGGCGCTCCTTCACCTCCCATGCGCCGGCCTCGATCACACGGGGGCGCTGGGAGGTGATCGGGAACTGGCCGGAGAAGACGGCCGGCGCGTCCGCCATGCGGGCGCGCTGCGCGGCGCCGCTGCCCTCGCGCTCGATCTGGTCGGGCGGCAGCTCATCCAGGAAGCGCGACGGGATGGCGGCGGACCAGTTGCCATAGACCCGGCGATTCGCGGCATGAGAGATCACCGCCATCTTCCGCGCGCGGGTGATTCCGACATAGGCCAGGCGCCGCTCCTCCTCGAGCGACTTGGTGCCGCCCTCGTCCAGCGCGCGCTGATGGGGGAAGAGGCCTTCTTCCCAACCCGGAAGGAAAACGAGGTCGAATTCGAGGCCCTTGGCGGCGTGCAACGTCATGAGCGAGACGCGGGCGCCTTCGGCATTCTCGTCATTCTCCGTGACGAGCGCGACGTGCTCAAGGAAGCCTTCGAGGGTTGCGAACTCGCCAATGGCGCGCACCAGCTCCTTCAGGTTCTCCAGCCGGCCCGGGGCCTCGGCGGATTTGTCCTGCTTCCACATCTCCGTG
>DATCMG010000125.1:0-12104 GCA_036563555.1 Roseomonas sp.
CTTCACCTTCTCCGTCTTCCTGATGGCGGTGCCGACCCTGATCATGGGCCTGCTGCCGACCTATGCCTCGATCGGCGTCGCGGCCCCGATCCTGCTGCTGGTCATGCGGATGCTCCAGGGCGCGGCGATCGGCGGCGAGGCGCCCGGCGCATGGGTCTTCGTGGCCGAGCATGTCCCCGCCCGCCGCGTCGGCCTCGCCTGCGGCATGCTCACCGGCGGGCTGACCGGCGGCATCCTGCTGGGCTCGCTGATGGCGACCGCCATCAACCTTGCCTACACACCGGCCGAGGTGACGGAGTTCGCTTGGCGCATCCCCTTCATCACGGGCGGCATCTTTGGCCTGGTGGCCATGTATCTCCGCCGCTGGCTGCACGAGACCCCGGTTTTTGAGGCAATGCGCCACCGCGCCGGCCCGGCCCGTGAGCTGCCGATCAAGGCCGTGCTGCGCGGCCAGGGCACCTCGGTCGCCATCTCCATGCTGCTGACCTGGATGCTGACCGCCGCCATCGTGGTGATCATCCTGATGACGCCCGCGCTGTTCCAGAAGATGCATGGGCTGGCCCCGGCCGTGACGCTCCAGGCCAATGTCGCCGCCACCTTCGCCCTGACGGCGATGGCCGTGGTCTTCGGTGCCCTGCTGGACCGCTTCGGCACGCTGCGCGTCGGCATCGCCGGCAGCCTGGTCCTGATCGCCGCCGCCTACGCCCTGTATTACGGCACCGAGGCAAACCCGGCGAACCTGCTGCCGCTTTATGCCCTGGCGGGCGCCGCGGTCGGCATGATCACCGTAGTGCCCTATGTCATGGTCCACGCCTTCCCGGCGGCGACCCGCTTCACCGGCGTGTCCTTCTCCTACAACATCGCCTATGCGGCCTTCGGCGGCGTCACCCCGCTTCTCGTCTCCCTGTTGATGGCGGCGAACCGGCACGCGGCCGCCCATTATGTCGGGGCGGTCGTGGTGATCGGGATGGGTGCGCTGGTGTGGAATGCCTTCCGCACCGCGCCTGCAGGGGCGGAGTTGCTGCCGCCGGAGGTTCAGCCCGCGGCGCGCTGAGTGGCCCCCGGGGAGGGGCCGGCTCCCGCGTTCCGCGGCCGGTTCCTTCCCATGTGTGGAAAGAGGCCCTGGGCGCGGGCTTCGGGTAGCCTCAGCTCCGTCGCTTCAGGTGCAGGTAATTCGGATCGAAGCTGGCCAGCTCCCAGGCGCGCTTCCGATCCAGGATGGTGATCCGGCCACCATAGAAGGTGGCCAACCCCTCCGCACGGAGCCATTGAAGCGTCCGGTTCGCATGGACCGTGGAGACGCCGAGGATATCAGCCATCTCTTCCTGGGTGATGGGAAGCGGGAAGCTGTTCCCCTCGGCCAAGCCCACGGCCTCGAAGCGGACCAGCAACTCGCAGAGCAGGTGCAGCAACTGCCGGTCGGCCTGGCGCCGCCCCTTGCTGGCTAGCCAGTTCCGCAGGATCCCCTGATCCACCATCGACGACCAGCAGAGGGCACGGGTGATGCGGGGGTTGGTCTCGGTGAGCCGCTTGATCGTCGTCCGCGGAATCTCGACGATCTCGCAGGCCGAGAGGGTCGCGATGCTGTGATCCAGCTCGCCGAGAATGACGATGTGCAGTCCGCACATGTCGCCCGGCAGCATCAGCGAAACGATTTGGCGGCTGCCATCGGAAAGCCGCTGATACCGGCAGGCAAGACCCCGCATCACGAGCCGGACCACCTCCGGTCGGTCACCCTCGCGCGCCAGGTCGGTCCTCGGGCCCACCGGGCGTGCATGGGTCGTGATCCGCTCAAGCTCGGCATGGTCGTCCTCGGTGAGGTCGACGGGGTATCCGAACTTCATGATCAGCGGGTTTGCCATCACTCTTCCGCCTGGTCATGGCGGTCCCTGGAGTTTGCGGGCCAGCGAGAAGGGGCTGTCCAGCGATAGGATCGGCCGCCCTTTGCCGGCCCGGAGCAGGCCGGGAGGGCCTGTAATCCGGTGGCTGGCAGGGGGGCTATGTCATGCACCTGGTTCGGCGAAGTGGCGCGACAGGGGCGGAAGCATGGCAAACCACCCCGGCAGCAGCCAGATCGGGTGATTAACCCAGCCGATGGGCCATGGAGGAGAGCCTGGTGGTTAAGGCCGCTTTCCCCATTTCATCCGGCATATGGCAGATCAGGTTGTGCCGGTCACCGACAGGCAGGGTGTTACGGGCCATGTCGGGCAGCACCTCCATATACCATCTTCCGCGCATTCTCCCGGTTGGCGAGATCATGCCCTTCCTTGCCACTGATCAAGAATCTGCCACGATTCGTATCGAAATAGAAGCGGTACGCAATCACCCGTCCTCCCGAGGAAGTGAAATCCAATCCGGTTGGGTGCTGTATAGGCAGCAGCAATGACATGGGATGCCGGAATCGTGGCGCTGCGGCGTTTTTACAAGCTTTGTCTGGAGCACGGTTCTGCTGTTCCGGGCCTGTGTCATTGTGGGCCTCCGCCATGGGTTGACCCTTGCCTTGGTTGCCATCCCGGGCACAACCAATAGGCGGCTGGTGCGTTTCCGGATGCCGGCGCGTTCGGCCGCCCTGGCTTCAGCACCGATCCGGCTCGGACTGGCCTGTGCCGGCCGTATCGTGCCGAGGGCCGCGGATCAGGAGAATGCTGTGATTGAGCTGCGTACCGGGAATCTGCCGCCCGGTTCCAAAATTCGCGCCCTCCGCCACCCTGGCGAAGCGCCGGGGGGGGCAGCCCTTGCCCGCCCCGTGCCGGTGCTCTTCGTGCATTTCGGCGATTCCGACATCCGCGGCAGCGAGCAGCAATTACTGGACCTGCTCGGCGCACTCGACCGCTCGCGCTACCACCCCGTCCTATGGTGCAATGGCGAGGCGCTGGCTGAGGCCGCGCGGGCGCTTGACGTCACCACGCACCGCACGCCCCTGGCGTTCTTCTTCTCGGCCAGCTCCTCCGCCTTCCAATGGCGGACCTGGTGGGAGCAGCTGCGCGTGGCGCGCGCGCTGGTCGCGCAGCACGGGATCCGGCTGCTTCATGCCAATAGCGGCGCGCCCGTCCAATGGCTCATGCCCGTCGCGCGGTCGCTCCGTCTTCCCGTGCTGGCGCATCTGCACGCGCCCTATCTGCGCCGCGACCGCCTCGTCCTGCTGCTGCACCAGGCCGCGCTCGCCGTCGGTGTCTCGCGTGCCACGACAGAGGGCCTCCTGGCCGATGGAATGACCTCCGCACGGGTGCGGCTGATCCCGAATGGCATCGATCCGGCGCGCCTCCGCCCGCTTAGGCCTGGCGCGTTGCGCGCCGAGTTGGGAATCCCGGCAGAGGATCTGGTGATCGGCAGCGTGGGATCCCTCATCACGCGCAAGGGGCCGGACGTGCTGCTGGCCGCTTTCGCCCGCCTTGCCCACCCGTCCGCCTGGCTCATCCTGGCGGGCAGCGGGCCGGAGCGGGAGCGGTTGGAGGCGATGACCGATGCCCTCGGCGTGGCGCCGCGCGTCCGGTTCGTCGGCAATGTGGAAGAGCCGGGAGTGGTCTATGACGCCATGGACATCCATGTCCTCGCCTCGCGTTCCGAAGCCTTCGGCCTCGTGCTCGTGGAAGCGGCGCTGAGCGGCGTGCCCAATATCGGCAGCGCCGTGGGCGGCATCCCCGAGGTGATCGACGACGAGAGAACGGGCCTGCTGGTTCCGCCCGACGACGCCGAGGCGCTGGCCGGCGCCCTGGGGCGGCTGGCGCGGGATCCAGGCCTTCGCGCACGGCTCGCGGTGGCAGGACACGAGGATGCCGAGGCACGATTTACCGTGTCCCGCATGGCCCGGGATCTCTCGGCTGCCTATGACGAGCTGCTTGCCATCCCCCCGGCGCAGCTTGGATGGGGGGCGGCGATCCGGCAGGATGGCGGCACCTATCTGCGTGCTCTCCCGCAATTCGCGCGGCGGGCCTAGGCCATGGCCTCGCCCCTGCGCGTCCTCCTCGCGACCACGCATGTCCATTTTCCGCAAGGCGGCGGAGGGCTGGAGCGGAACACGCACGAGTTGTGCCTGGCGCTGAAGCGGCGCGGCATCCAGCCCGGCGTGCTGTGCAGCCTGCGGCCGGACGGGAGCTGGCTCAGCACGGCCAACCGCGCGCGCCGCCTCCTGCTCCGGCAGCAATATCCGCGCGACATGGGCTGCGGCTATCCGGTGTATCGCGGCTGGCTGGATGATGGCGCAGCCGAGACGGCCGCACGCTTCCGGCCCGACCTCGCCATCGTCCAGGTGCCGCATCCCGGCCCCATGCTGGCCACCTTTGCCCGCTGCGGCATCCCCGGTGCCGCCTATGTCCATGAGGTCGAGGAGATCGACGACATTCGCGAGGTGGGGGAGGCGGGCATCCCGGTCCTGTCCAATTCCCGCTTCACCGCCCAGCGCCTGCGCGAGCGCTGCGGCGTAGAGAGCGAGATCATCCGCCCGCTGATCCACCCGGAGGAATACCGCACCGCGACGCGGCCGGAGCGCGTGCTTTTCATCAACACGATCCCGCGCAAGGGCGTGACGGTGGCGATGGCGCTTGCCGAGGCCCGCCCGGACATTCCCTTCGACTTCGTGCTGAACGCGCATCTCAAGCCCGGGCCGCTGCAGGCCTTCCACGAATGGGCGGCGCAGCGGCGCAATGTCACCCTGCACGGGCCGCGCCGTGACATGCGGCCGCTTTATGCAACGGCGCGCATTCTTCTCGCGCCGTCCCAGTGGGAAGAAGCCTGGGGCCGTGTCGCGACCGAAGCCCATGTGAACGGCATTCCCGTGCTCGGCAGCAATCGGGGCGGGCTGCCGGAATCCGTGGGGCCGGGCGGCATCCTGCTGCCGGCGGACGCGCCGCACGAGGCTTGGCTGGCGGCGCTCGGCCGGCTCTGGGACGACCCGGCGGCCCATGCGGAATATGCCCGCGCGGCAAAGATCCATTCCGCGCGCCCGGAGATCCAGCCGGAGGCCATCGCGGATCATTTGTGCAGCCTCTTGCCAGGCATGGCCGCGCGCCAGCCCTCCGTTTTCGGGAAAGTGTCCGCATGATCCTCTGCGTGATGCGGATTCCCCCGACGCGGGATGGCTCGGGGGGATCGCAGCGGGCCTGGTTCCTGCTCCAGGCGCTGTGCCGCCTGGGCCCGGTGCATTTCGTGCTGATCAGCCGCCGCACGGACCGGGATTCGCAAACGGTTTCGCTGAAGCCGATCGAGCCGATGGTGGAATCCGTCACCAAGATCGACATTCCGGAATGGCAGCCCACCGGCCGCCGCCAGATCGGCCCGCTGGATGGGCGCTGGATCGATGTCGCGACCATGCGCTCGCAGGAGGCGCCGCGAATTCCGGCGGCCGGGCTGGAGAGGATCGCCGCTCAGCTTCCCACCCGCGCGCCCGGCATCCTCTTCGCCGGCCGCCTGCCTTCCGCCGTCATCATGCAGGCCCTGATCGATCGCGGCCTCCTGAAGGCGGAATTCCGCTTCGTGGACTTCGACGACATCATGTCGAAGTTCCAGGAACGCCAGTTGCGGACCGAGGCGCAGATGATGGACCGGCAAGGGCGGCTGCTGCTGCGCTTCGATGCTGCCTATATCCGCGCGGCCGAGAAGCGCATCGCGCTCGGCTGGAACGGCGTCAGCGTCTGCACGGATGAGGATACGGAGACGCTCCGGGCCACCTATCCCTCAGCCCGTGTCGTGAAGATTCCGAATGTGATGGAACGCGACCTGCTTCCGCCACGCCAGGAGGATGGCCGCCTGAACCTGCTCTTTGTCGGAAATCTTGGCTTCCTGCCCAACATCCAGGGCCTGAAAGCCTTCATGCAGGAGGCCTGGCCGGCCATCCGTTCAGGCCTGCCGGATGCCAGGCTCACTATCGTCGGGCTGAATCCCGCGCCGGAGATCGTGCGCCTTTCCGAGGAGCAGGGCGTTGCGTTGCACCGGAACGTGCCGGAGGTGCAGCCCTTCTACCGGGATAGCGACATCGTCCTCGTGCCGATCCTCATTGGCAGCGGCACGCGCATCAAAATTCTTGAAGCCATGGCCCATGGGCGTGCGATCGTGACCACAGCGATGGGCGCGGAGGGGCTCGATCTCGTGCACGGGCGCCACGCGATGGTGGTGGAGGACATGGCAGGTTTCGCCGGGGCCGTCATCGCGCTGGCCCGCGACCCCGGGGCGCGCCGCCGAATGGTGGAGGAAGCCCGCGCCTTCCAGCAGGAGCGCTTCGGGCCCGGTGTGATGAACGCCGCGGTCGCATCCGCCCTGGACCAGCCGATGCCGGCGCGGAACGCGCCCGGCCAGGCTGCATAATACGCCGCCCTCAGCGAGCCGCCTTCCAACTCGCCGTCAGCAGGAAGCGAAGGGCGCCGGCTGCCATGTTTCCCTCCTGGCCGACGACATCCCGTAGGGGCTTTCCAGGCCGCCGGTTCCTGAAGCTGGCGGCAAGATCCCAATAGATGATCCGGGCCAGCTCAAGCCGCCCTGCAAGGGCGTGCTTCATGGCCATGCCCCCGGCGCCGAATGCATAGCCGCGCGTGAAACGGCGATAGGTTTCCTCATCGGTACGCCGGTGGTCGTGGCAAACCAGCAGGTCCGGTTCGTAACGGACGGGAATGCCCGCGATATAAGCACGATAGACGAAATCCGTGTCCTCGGCCGCGATGAGCTTCGTGCCGGGGCCGAGCCGGACGTCGAAAGGGCCGATCCGGTCGACCACCTCGCGGCCAAACGCGATGTTGGCGCCATGCATGAACCCCAAAAGCTCATGCTCGGAGCGGAGCACCTGCTGGTCCAGGTCGGTCTTGATCGAGAGGGGGAGATGGCTTCTGTCCTGCAGCTCCACCCGGCCGCCGATGAGCTTGCACCGGTCGTCAGAGAGCAACCGGATCGCCACCCTTACCCAGTCCGGGCTGACGAGGCAGTCATCGTCGGTGCACAGGATCAGGTCGCCCCGCGCGGCCCCCAGGCCGCGGTTGCGCGCATGGCTCAACCCGCCTTTCGTCTGGGAAAGGGGACGAAGCTCGAAGGGCGCTACGGCGCGGAAGCGTTCGAGGACCGCTGGCGTGTCATCCGTCGAGGCGTGGTCGACAACGATCAGTTCAAAGGCAATCCCGTCGGGGAGGTCGAGCTCCAACAGGGATTGCAAGGTGCGCGAAAGGGATTCGCTTCGGTTCCGCGTGCAGATGACCGCCGAGACGGAGACCTGATCTTTCCTGCTCGGGTTGGGGATCGAATTCACGGTGTCAGGCAGCGTCCTTGAGGGCCGGCTTTCGCATCATCAGGGGCTTGAGATGATTGCCGGCCAGTTTGACCAACAGTGCTTCCGGGCCCGCGGGCCGGCCGCAGAGCAGCCAAAGCAGCAGCAGCGTCGGCCAGAAGACAGCGAGAGCGATGCACCCGATCAGGGCGCAGTAGAGAAGGGCCGGCACACTGGTCATCGCGACGGCGCGCCAGGCGAGCCCGAACCAGTCCAGCACGAAGATGGTGACCAGGCCGGCCAGGAGCGTGCGGGCCACCCCGGCCAGCAGCGGCCGCAGCCGCAGATCCCCCACCGGCCCGAGCAGCGCCATGAAGGCGAGGAATTCAGCCGCCGTGCAGCCGATGCTGACAAGGGCGATGACCGCCAGGTCGCTCGTGAAGGCCAGGGTGATCAGCAGCGCGGTCAGCTTCACCACGACGGCGACGACCGTGACGCTGAAGTTGCGGCTCACCCGGCCATTCGCGACCAGCATCGCGCTGCAGACATAGTTGAAGGGCGCGAAAAGCCCATGCCACGCGAAAATTGCGACCAGTGGCGCGGTATCGGCCCAGCGCGGCCCGAGCAGTCCGGCAACGAGGAAGCCCGAGGCGCAGGAGACGGCGATCATGAGGGGCATCACCACCTGAAGCAGGGCCGCCGCGACAGTGAGCGCGAGGTCCACCGATTGGGCGCCCCGCCGCTGCGCGGAAGCAAAGCCGGCGAAGAGCGCATCCGCCGCCGGTGCGATCAGCTCCGAAATCGGCAGGATGGCGAGCTCCAGGGCCAGGAGATAGCCGCCGAGCCGCGCGGGGCCGATCACCGGGCCGAGCAGGATCGGGTCGCCACGATCCCAGACGAGCTTCGTCATGCTCGTCGCCCAGATCCAGAGGGAGAAGCCCGTCAGCTCGCGCCAGCGGGACAGCCCGAAGGAGGGGCGGCCGGGATGCATGGCGTAGGTCAGCGCGGTGAAGGACACCTTCGAAACCGCCGTTCCCAGCAGCAGCGACCAGTAGCTTCCGGTGGCCAGGGCGAGCGGGATTGTCGTCGCGAGCTGCAGCAGGCGCGGGATGGCAAGCAGCCGGAACTGACGGTCGAAGCGCATCTCGCGGCGGAACTCGACGACCCAGGTGTTCTCGAAGCCCATGACGAAGGTGGCTGCCGCGAGGACGAAGAGAAGCGCCTCCAGCCTTGGCTCGCCGAACCACCAGGCCGCCACCGGGGCGCCCAATGCGACGATCGAGGCCGTGAGCGTGGCCCGCGCGACCTGCAGGGTGAAGGCGGTGTTGACCAGCTTCCGGTCCATCGCCGGATGCCGGACCAACGCATCCTGCAGGCCCAGTTCCGACAGTGCCTCCACCGCCGCGGCGAAGGTGCTCGCCATCGCCACCAGGCCGAAATCCGCGGGCACGAGGAGGCGCGCGAGCAGCAGCGTGCTGCAGAAGCCGAGGGCGCGCGTGATGAAGCGCCACAGCACGAGCCAGGTGGCGCCGACCACCGTGCTGCGGGCGAGGGATTCCGTGGTCACGCGCCGGCTGCCCTTCCGGCGGTGCCCTGCGTGCCTCGCCGGTTCAGCCCGCGCATCGCTGCTCCCTTCCGGGAACGCGGGGCTGGCCGGCCGCGACGATGTTGAAGATCGGGTCGCGCGCGTAATCCGCCGGCCGGGTGAAGGGCGGGTTCGCCTGCAGCAGCCAGGCATGGGCGCGGCGGGCCGGCTCCGTGCCGGTGATCTCCACCAGGGCCGAGAGGGTGGCGAGGGCAAGCTGGGGATAGTCGCCCTCGCTCTTGGACCAGCCCCTGCCGTTGGACATCCCGCGTGCCCGCGTCGCCTCGCCGATGGCGGCCCAGGTCGAATAGGGGTTCTCGGGGGAGCGCTCGGGCGAGATCGCGATGAGATAGGCGGCGCCATCGCGCGGCTCGAAGCCGCGCTCGCCGTTCAGGAAGCGCCCGACGAGGAAGTTGCTCATCCAGTCCAGCACTTCGCGCGCATCCTGGTTGCCACGCCGCGCGGCGGCCGCGACGGTGGAGGCGAGATAGTCCTGCTGCCAGGGCGGCAGGGCCCCGGCCACGCCGTATTCGCCCGGCACCCAGCCATGCGCCTCGCCCTGGCGCGCGGTCCAGCCGGGGATCTGCGATCGCAGCCACCGGAAATTCGCCCTCGTGATGTCGCGGAGGTAATCGGCGTTCGGATCGCCCTCGGGCGTCACCCAGGCGGCGTTGTCGAGCTGCCGCAGGCCCCAGGCGGTGCCGCGCACCTGGTTGCCGCGAATGATGTTCGCCTGCTCGTTGCCACGCTGCGCCGGCCATTGCGCGATCGGGTTCCAGGCGGCCTGGGCCTGCATCTCGTCCAGGAAGGCCCGGCGGCCGGTCAGCAGGAAGGGCACGGTTGCAAGATCCGGCTGATGCGCCGGATCCGTCTCCCAGCCCGTGTCGCCGGGTACGTGCTGCATCAGCCCGCCCGGGGGGCGCCCACCGCGCCCATCGGTCCAGAGCCGAGGCCAGCGCCGCACATCCAGCCAGCCGCCCTGGCCGCGGCCGCCAGTGGGATCCCACATGTGCCAGGGCACCGCGCCGGAAGCCTCCGCCTGGCCGATCGCATAGGCAGCGGCGCGGGTGTCGCCGGTCATCAGCCAGACGGCCTGGGCCATGGTGGCCGGCCCGATATCGGCCCTGCCGCCCGTGGCGGGCATCGATTGCGTGACGCCGCGCGGCGAGAGGGGCACGGCCCAGCCGGGCTCCGCCGTGCTGCGGCCCAGCCGCGCCAGCAGGCCTTCCTCGACGCCGGAGGTAAGGTCGTAGCGCGGCACGGCGCCGGCATCCGCCAGATAGGCGGCATCATGGCGCACCCGGGGCGGCGACGCGCTGTTGCGCGCGCTGCCGGCAAGCCTTCCCCAGCCCGTATATTGCGCCTGCCGCAGCGCCCCGGTCCGAACCGCCTCGCGCCCGTCCAGCAGCACCCGCGCGGTGTAGGCTGCCGCGCCGCCGCCGGCGCGCATGGCCACGTCGTTCCGCAGCCACGCCTCCACCCAGAGAGAACCATCCGCGCGGGCCGCGATGTCGGCCACCAGCCGCAGGGAGGTGACGCCGCCTGTCGCGGCGGGCGGCACGGGCAGCACGATCCGCGCCTGGGATGCCAGGGGCCCGGCCTGCCAGCGATCGGCCGGGGTCCCACCACGGAGCGGAGCGAGAAGGTCCGCCGTCCAGGGCGCGCCACCCTGCGGGGTCAGCTCCAGCACGGCCTGGCGGTTGGCAAGGGCGCGGGCGAGGTCCAGCGCCGGGGCGGCCGGCTCCGAACCGGCGATGAGCACCACGCCCAGCCGGCGCCCGGAGGGGATTGCCCCGGCCGGCGCAAGGCTCACCACACCCCAGCGGGCGGAGCCGTCCGCATGGCGCGCAACCACGTCGAGCTGCGCCGGGATCGCCTGCCCGTCGGCGCCCCGCGCCATCAGCGTCGCATTGCGCGGCATGTCGCGTGGCCGGAAGGCCTGCCCGAAGACGATGACGGTCCCGCCCGGTGCGCCGGTGCCCTCCAGTTCCAGCGCCACCACCTCGCCGGCACGCGCCAGGCAGGGGAGGGGCGCGGCAAGGGCAGGGGAGGCGAAGCCCCCGCCAACCAGCGCGGCGCCACCCAATGCCAGCGCTGCCCGGCGGGGGATCGCCGGGGTGATGGGATCTCGGCTCATGCAATATGTCCCAGAATGCCGCGGAACAGCGCGAGCTGCCCCGCTGTCGTCTCGTCCCAGCCGAAGCGCTCGGCATAGGCCCGGGTGGCGGCGCGGGCGGGCGGTGCGGCCAGCAGCCGGCGCACTCCCGCCGCGATCGATGCCGGTGTCGTCTCGTCCAGCACCAGCCCGGCCTCGGGCGCTGCCACTGCTTCGCGGCTGCCCCAGGCGGGGCTTGTCACGACGGGCGTGCCGCAGGCCATGGATTCCAGCAGCACATTGGCCCAGCCCTCGCGCGCGGAGGCCAGCACCAGCGCATCCGCCGCGCCGTAGAGGAGGGGAAGCTGCGCGTGCGGCTGCGGCCCGAGCAGCCGGACCCGATCCGCCACGCCGCAGGACGCGGCCAGCGCCAGCAAAGCCGCGCGCTCCGGCCCTTCGCCCGCGATCAGCAGCGTGTGGCCGGGCAGGTCGCGCAGCGCACGGATGACCAGGTCATGTCCCTTGCGCCGGATCAGCAGCCCGACCGAGAGCAGCACGGGGCCGTCACCCAGCCCCAGCGCGGCGCGTGCCTGCGCGCGGCCCAGGGTGGGCCGGAAGATCTGGAGGTCCACGCCATTCCGCAGCACCGTGACCCGCGACGGGTCTGCGCCGAGCGCGACGAGCCCCTCTCGCAGCCCGGCGGAGACGGCGACGAGCGCGTCCGCCCCGGCGATCACCTGCCCGATCAGCCGGCGTGGCACGGCATAGCGCGGCAGCAGGCTGGTATCGGAGCCGCGCGCGGTCACCACCAGCGGCTTGCCGAAGCGGCGCGCGAGCCAGAGCGCCGCGACGCCGTCGGGATAGAGGTAATGCGCGTCGATGGCGTCGAAGCGCAGCCCCTCCGCCACCAGCCGCGACAGCGCGGCGGCGGCGGCGCGGTAGAGCAGGAAGGGCGCGGCGGACATGCCCAGGCGCGGGATGGCGGCGTAGCGCGGGTGGTGCACGGTGATGCCGTGCCGCTCCTCCCGCGCCGGCGCCGCGGCATGGCGTGCCCAATCCCCGAACAGCGCGGTGCGCGAGGGGAACCAGGGCACAGGCGCCAGCACTGTCGCCTCCGCCTCACCGCCGGCGACGAGGTGCCGCAGCCTGTTCTCCACGAAGACGCCATGGCCGGGCCGCGCGGCGTTCGGGTACAGCGTGCTGAAGGTCAGCAGGCGGAGCGGGCGGGGGGGCACCGC
>DATCMG010000150.1:0-7562 GCA_036563555.1 Roseomonas sp.
GATGTCAAGCGTGACAGGATCGAGCGCCGTGATCCGGCTGTCCACCCGGCTGGTGACATAGACCGGCCCCCCACCCGGCGAGGGGAACAGCGCATGCGCGCCGCGTCCCACGCGGATGGTCCGCTCCACCTTGCGCGCTTCGGGATCGACCACCGCGACATGGTCGGACCCCATGATGCCGACCAGCAGCTTGCCATTGTGCCAGATGATGCCGGCTGGCTCGCGCCCCACCTGGATCGTCCAGGCGATCTGCCGCGTCTCCAGGTCGATCGCGGCCATGGCCCGGCTGCCCTGCACGGTCACATAGGCCATCTTGCTGTCCGGCCGGTAGGCGATGTGGCTTGGCATGTCGCCCGGCTTCACGCGGCCGATAAGGTTCAGCCCCATCGTCGCGGCATCCCAGGAGTAGATGTCCACCTGGTCACGCCGCAGGCCCGTGACGACCAGCAGCTTCCCGTCCGGGCTGAACTCCAGGTTATAGGGATTAGCGATCCGCTCCCGCTTCTTCACCTCGCCCGTTGCCGGATCGAGGAAAAGGATTTCGTTTCCCGCCGAATCGCCCACCAGCAGCACGTCCTTGGCGGGGGAGAGGGTGAGATGGTGCGGCTCCCGCAGCACCGGAATCTGGCGCAGCTCGGCTCGCGTCGCGGCATCGACGACCTGGATCCCGGGATCCATCGAGTTGATGACGAAGACCACATCCGCCCGGCCGGCATCCGGCAGCAGGCTCGCCGCAAGCAGGGGCAGCGCAAGGACGAGGCGGCGCATGGAGCGGCTCCTTGGGGACATCCATGATGCCCGCAGGTTTGTCGGGCGGCAGCGCCCGCTTCTACGCGCGCATTACGGATTCGCAGGCCGCCGCGCCATCCCATGTAGCATGGGATGACGTTGCATTGATGTCATTCCACCCCCGCCGGGGGAGCGGCATCACTCGACAGCCGGGCCGTCCTCGTCGGTCGGGTGGAAGTCCAGCGCCACGCCGTTCAGGCAGTAGCGGAGCCCCGTCGGACGCGGACCATCGGGGAAGACATGGCCGAGATGCCCGCCGCAGGCGGCGCAATGCACCTCCGTCCGGGTCATGAAATGCGACCGGTCCGTGGTGGTCCTCACCGCGCCCTCGATCGGCTTCCAGAAGGAAGGCCAGCCGGAGCCGCTTTCGTATTTCGTGTCGCTGGTGAAGAGCGGCGACTGGCATCCGACGCAATGGAACACGCCGTCCCGCTTCTCGACATTCAGCGGGCTGGTGCCGGCGCGCTCCGTGCCGTGATGGCGCAGCACGCGATAGGCATCGGGCGAAAGGCTCTGGCGCCACTCCGCGTCGCTGCGCTCCACCGTGTAGCCTTTGTTGTCGTCCTCTGCCGCACTCATGCCGCGCGCTCCTTCAGGCGATGGGCGAAGCCCTTGCGGAACTTGGCCACCTTCGGCGCCACCACCGCGCGGCAATAGCCGGACCAGGGGTTGCGGGCGAAGTAGTCCTGGTGCTCCGGCTCGCCCGCGTAGAAGACGGGGGCCGGGGTGAGCTCGGTCACGATGGCGCCGGGATAGAGACCCTCCCGCGTCACCTCCTCCATCACCTCCTTCGCGATGGCTTCCTGCTCCGGACCGTCGAAGAAGATCACGCTCCGGTACTGCGGGCCGACATCGGCGCCCTGGCGGTCCTTTGTGGTGGGGTCATGGATCGTGAAGAAAATTCGCAGGATGTCGGCATAGGACACGACCGACGGATCGAAACTCACGCGCACCACCTCGGCATGGCCCGTGCCCTTGCCGCAGACCTGCTCATAGGAGGGGTTGGCGACATGGCCGCCGGCATAGCCGGAGACCACCTCGGAGACGCCGTTCAGGTTGCGGTAGACGGCATCGAGGCACCAGAAACAGCCGCCGCCGAGGAGCGCGACCTGGGTGCCGGAAACGGGATGCTCGGATGTTTGGGTCATGTGCGGAATGTGGTGATCCCGATTCGGAACACCAAGACGGTGGGTAGGTTTCCACCCCCCCTTTGCCCTGCGGCGCGCCCCGGTCCACCTTGCGCCGCGATGAGCTTCCCCGCCCCCTCCCCCACGCCTTTCCCCATAGCCGCGCCCGAGGCGCTGGGCTTCGATCCCACGCGACTCGCCGAGGCCGTCGCCTTCGCCGAATCCCGCGAGACCCCCTTCCCCCGCGACCTGCTCGCCCATCTGGAAGGCGGCCATTTCGAGCCCGCCCCGGATAATAAGGTGCTGGGCCCCGTTGCCGCGCGTGGCGCCCCGAACGGGCTGATCCTGCGGGACGGCGTGCTGGCGGCCCGCTGGGGCGACACGCGGCAGGCGGACATGACCTTCTCGGTCGCCAAGTCTTGCCTCTCCATCCTGGCCGGCATCGCCCGGGGCGACGGATTGATCCCGGACCTCGATGCCCGCGTCGCGGAGAGCGTGGACGATCCCGCCTTCGACGGCCCCCGCAACTCGGCTATCACCTGGAGGATGCTGCTGCAGCAGACCAGCGAGTGGGAAGGCACGCTCTTCGGCAAGGCGGACCAGATCGACCGCGGCCGCGACCTGGCCAGCGAGGGCAAGAAGCCCAAGGGCTGGCCCCGCCCGCTTGCCGCCCCTGGCCAGCACTGGGAATACAATGACGTCCGTGTGAACGTGCTTTCCCTCGCCCTGCTGCGCCGCTTCGGCCGCGCGCTGCCGGAGGTGTGGAAGGAGCGGGTGATGGACCCGATCGGCGCCTCCCCTGACTGGCGCTGGGAAGGCTACCGGACCTCCGTTGTCGATGTCGGCGGGGAGCCGGTGGTCTCCGTTCCCGGCGGCGGCCATTGGGGCGGCGGCATCGTCACCCATGCCGAGGACCAGGCGCGGCTCGGCCTGCTGATGCTGAATGACGGTGTCTGGGAAGGCCGGCGTATCCTGCCGGAGGGCTGGGTGGCGCAATCCGGCGAGCCGGTGGCGCTGCACCCGGATTACGGCCTGCTCTGGTGGCTCAATCGCAGCGGCCGCTTCCTTAAGGCGGACCGCGCCAGCCTCTTCGCCGTGGGCGCGGGCGGGAACACCATCTGGATCGAGCCCGCCACGCGGCTGGTCGCAGTCTTGCGCTGGCTGCATCCCGATGCGTTGCCGCAACTCATCGCCCGCATCTCCGACGCCCGCACGAACTGACCAGCACATACTGAGCCGGACATCCATGCACGCCGAGATCCACGCCGAAACCCTCACCCTCGACACCCATGTCGACATCCCCTGGCCCGACACGCCCGACCCGCGCGGGGAGACGCAACGCTGCGTGGATTTCGCGCGGATGAAGGCGGGCGGGCTGAAAGCCGTCGTCTTCATCGCCTACACCCCGCAAGGCCCCCGCACGCCGGAAGACCATGCCGAGGCCGGCGCCCGCGCCGAGGCCATGCTGCGCGCCATCCGCAACACCATGAATGGCGAGGGCCGGCGCCTCGTCACCCGTGTGGCGGAGCTGGAGGCGGCGCATGCCGCCGGCGCCACCTCGGTGCTGATGGCGGTCGAGAATGGCAATGCCATGGGGCACGACCTGTCCCGCCTCGCGCTCTGGCGCGGGCTGGGAGCGATCTATCTCACCCTGACCCATGACGGGCATAACGACCTGGCCGACGCCGCCCGCCCCCGCCAGGGCCGCCCCGAGCCGGCGGCCCTGCATGGCGGGCTTTCGCCGCTGGGACGGCAGGCAATCGAGGAGATGAACCGGTTGGGGATGCTGGTGGACGTCTCCCACGCGTCGAAAGCCTCGATGATGCAGGCGGTCGAGGCCTCTCGCGCGCCAATCGTGGCGACCCATGCCTGCTGCGCCGCGCTGCGCGCCCATCCGCGCAACCTGGATGACGAGCAGCTCGATGCCCTGCGCGCCTCCGGTGGGCTGATCCAGATCACCGCCGTCCCCGCCTTCCTGCGCGATCCCGGCCCGGACGGACGCTACGCCGCCAGCGTGGAAGACATCGCCAACCATGTGGACCATGCCGTGCGCCGTATCGGCATTGCCCATGTCGGCCTCTCCTCCGATTTCGACGGGGGTGGCGGTGTCGCGGGCTGGATGCATGCGGGCGAGACGGGCGGCCTCACCGAGGCGCTGCACCGCCGCGGCTATGACCGCGAGGCGCTGGGCATCCTTTGGGCCGGCAACTTCCTGCGTGTCTGGCGCCGGGCCGAGGAGGTGGCGGCGGAGGGCTTCTGAGCCCTCCCCCTACTCGGCTGCCGGCGCCGGCATCGTGGCCGGGACGATCCGCGCCAGCTCGGCCGCCAGCGCCTCGCGGGTCACCGGCTTCGCCAGGTAGCCCGTCATCCCCGCCTCGCGGCAGGCGGCATTATCGCTGTCGAACACGCCCGCCGTCAGTGCCACCACCGGCACGTCGCGCCCTTCTCCTTCCGGCAGGGCGCGCAGGCGGCGCGTCGCCTCCAGCCCATCCATGCCGGGCATGGCGAGATCCATCAGCACGAGGTCGAAGGGCTCGCCCTCCCGCGCCGCGGCGGCGGCCATCTCGACGCCCTCGGCGCCTCCGGAAGCCAGCTCCGCGCGATGGCCACCCCGTTCCAGGAGGGCGCGGGCGACGAGCCGGTTGGTCGGCACATCATCCACCACCAGCACCTTGAGGCTGTGGCCGCGCCCATCCGGGGTGCTGGGCGCCGGCAGCGCGGGCGCCGGCAGCGCCGCCGCCTCAAGCGGCAGATCCACCCAGAACCGGGCGCCCGTCCGGCCCTCGGCCAGCGCCGCGGGGTTGTCATCCACGCCGATCCGGCCGCCCATCGCCTCCACGATGCCCGTGGAGATCGCGAGCCCGAGGCCGAAGCCCTCCGCGACCGGGATTTCGGGCCCCGACCGCTCCAGCCGCACGAAGTCGCGGAAGACGTTGCCGCGCTGGTCCGGCGGGATGCCCGGCCCGGTGTCGAGCACCTCGAGCCGTAGCCGGTCGCCGCCCGGATCAGACCGCAGCATGCTCCGCAGCGTCACCCGCCCGCCCGAGGGCGTAAACTTCACGGCATTGGAGAGCAGGTTCAGCACGAGCTGGCGCAGCCGCATCGAATCCAGCATCAAGCCGGGCGGCAGCGCCGGGTCGTGCCCGGTGGCCACGGCGATACCGCGCGCAACCGCCGCGGGCCGGATAAGGTCTGCGCAGGAATCGAGCAGCGGCACGAGAGCCGCCGGCTCCCGCCGCAGCGGCATGCGCCCGGCTTCCACATGGGCCAGGTCCAGCACGTCGTTCGCGACATCCAACAGATGCCGCCCCGCCGCTTCCAGCATGGCGGCGCGGCCGCGCTGTTCGGCGTTCAGGGCCGGATCGCTGGCCAGCGCCTGGGCCATCCCGAGCACGCCGTTCAGCGGAGTGCGCAATTCGTGGCTCATCCGCGCCAGGAAGCGGGACTTGGCAGCGCCCGCCGCGGCAGCCTGGTCGCGCGCCTCGGCCAGATCGGCGGCGGCGCGCTTCTGCTGGGTGATGTCCGTGCGGATGCCGACCGAGCCGCCACCCGGCACGCGCCGCTCCGTCACGAGGATCCAGCGCCCATCCGGCAGCAGGCGCTCGACCGGCGCGGTGTTCCAGGGATGGCGGTAATGCGCCATGGCCTCGGCCACGAAGGCTTCCTTATCGGCGCCGGACTGGGGATACTGCCCGTGCTCGGCGCCATAGCGCATGATCTCCACCATGGTCGCGCCGGGGCGGATCGCCGGGGCGCTGGCACGGTAGAAGTCGCGGTAGCGCTCATTGCAGACGATCAGCCGGTCTTCCTCGTCCCACATGACGAAGCCGTCCGACATCGCCTCGATCGAGGATTCCAGAAGCTGCCGCCCGCGCGCCCGCTCGGCCTCCGCCAGATCGCGCTGCCGCAGCATTGCAAGAAGCAGGGCGGCAATCGCGATCGTCAGCAGCGCCAGCCCGCCGGTCGCATAGAGGATCCGGCTCTCGTTCTCCTCCCAATCCCGCAGCGCCGGCCCACTGTCCTGCACCGAGACCACATGCAGCGAAGGATAGAGGGTGCGCCGCAGCGCCGTGAAACGGCCGGGCTCCACGCCCTCGGACAGGGGACGCGCGACGGGGCGGCCGATGCGCGCCTCGTCATGCGGGGCGCTGGCCAGAAGCACGCGGTCGTCGTTGCGGATCAGCAGCACGCGCCGCCCCTCCGTCTCCCCATGGGCGCCGTAGCCGGTCAGGCCGGCCGCGACCACGGGCACCGGCACCTCCGCCACTGCCAGCAGGGGAGGCATGCCGGCCAGGGTGACGGGACGCGCGAGGAAAAGGGCCCATTCCCCAGTGGCGGGATTGGGCACCGGCCCGGCGATGGTCGCCCCTCCCCGGCCGCTCGTCGTTGCCTGTGCCGGGGCGAGCAAGGCCGCGTGGAGCACGGGCGGAGGGCGGCGGCGCGATCCGGCCACGGCGGCGGCGACCGGATTGCCGCCCTCCATGGGCAGCAGGATGATGTCTCGGAAGCCGAGGCTGCTGTCACTCAGCCCCATCAGCACGCGCGACAGGGCGGCCGAGCGATCACGCGCCCGCGCCTCCGGCGGAAGCCCCGACAGGGCCGGCGCCAGGAGGTTCGGCAGGCCCGCCAGCGCGCTGTCCACGGCCAGGAAGCTGCGGTTCATGGATGCGGCGGCGGTCTCCGCGGCTGCATCGACGCCTTCCTGCGCATTGAGCGTCGCGGCCGCCCGGCCCTGGCGCACGATCATCTGTGCCACCGCCGCCTGGATCACCAGAAGGGCGATGGCCACGAGCAAAATCGAGAGCCCGGCGGAGCGGGTCTGGAATGAACGGAGCAGGCGGCGGGCTGGCATCGTCTAGCGCTGCACTGGGACCGCGACGCCGAGCGATTCACCGGAGCGCTCGTTCCAGTCCTCCGCGCAACCAGGCCCGCATCGGTCGGCCCAGCGCGGCAGGATCACCTCCCGCACCAGGCGGCGGCGCAGCGCGTCATCCTCCGGCGTCACGCGGACCAGCGTCATGCGCCCGCGCGCGCGAGGCCCGGCGGGACCCGTCATCTGCTCGGGCGGGCACTCCGGCTGGCCGGTGTTGCAGGCGAGGCCCAGCCCCGTCTCAGCCTCGGAGGCTTCCCAGATCCGCTGCTCCAGCTCGGCCAACTCCTTGCGGAGCACCTGTCGCATATCCCCGGGAAGGGTGGCCCAGGCCGTCCGGTTCGCGCCGAAAAGCGAAACCCCCCAGGTCAGCGCCATGGCATGCACATGGCTCGTCACCTCGTTGAGCCCGATCTGCCAGCCCGACAGCGTCCCGGTGATCGCGCATTCCACGACGCCGGAGCGGATGGATGGAACGATCTCGGCAAAGGGGATCACGACCGGGACCGCGCCGAGGGCCGAGACCCATTCCGACTGCGCGGCGGCCGAGGTCCGGATCCGCCGGCCGCGGAGATCGAGCAGGCTTCCGAAGGGCCGGGCACAGAAGAAGACCTGCGCGGGATAGACATAGACCGCCAGCAGCTCCGTCTCATGCCGCTCCCGCAGCATGGTTTCGAGCCAGGGCCGATTGCTGGCGACGACCCGCCGCAGCGTCTCCATATCCGGCGAGACGCCCGGCAACTCGAGGGCGGAGAGCTCCGGCTCCTCGGATGCGA
>DATCMG010000152.1:0-3012 GCA_036563555.1 Roseomonas sp.
TCTCCCAGCGTGTTCCCCTTTCAGGGCGCGAGGACGAGTTCGACCGCCTCGGCCGCACCCTCAACGCCATGCTGGATCGCATCGGCACGCTGATGGCCGGCATACGCGGCGTCTCGGACGCGATCGCGCATGACCTCCGCACTCCCGTCGCCCGCGCCCGCGGCCGGCTGGAGGAGGCGCTGGATGGCGATACCGAGACGATGCGCCGCGCCGTCGAGCAAGGAATTGCCGATCTCGACGGCATGATCCGCATCTTCCACGCCGTGCTGCGGATCACCGAGGCCGAGGCTGGCGCCCGCCGTGCCGCTTTCGCCCCGCTCGACCTCACCCCCCTCCTGGCCGACGCCGCCGATCTCTATGAGGCAATCGCCGAGGCCCGCGGCGTCATGCTGGAAACCGACCTGCCAGCCAGCCTGCCCCTCACGGGGGACCGCGACCTTCTCCTCCAAGCCGTGGCCAACCTGCTGGACAATGCCGTGAAATTCTCCCCGGCCGGCGGCCGGATCCACCTCTCTGCCCTGGCCTCGGATGACGCGCTTCGCATCACGGTTGCCGATGAGGGCCCCGGCCTCGCCGCCGCCGACCGCGCCCGCGCGGGCGAGCGCTTCTTCCGCGCCGACAATGCCCGCGCCACCCCCGGCTATGGCCTCGGCCTTTCCCTCGTCCGCGCCGTGGCCGGGCTGCATGGCGGGGAGCTTTCGCTGGCGGATGCCCATCCCGGCCGCACGCCGCCGGGCCTCGCCGCCACCATTATTCTCGATCCCGGGCCGCCTGCTTCCCCGCCTGGGGGCGGGGGTGAATGATCCGGCGGGCGTTGCCGCCCCCTTGCCACCGCCGCGCCGGCGGGGAACATCCCCGCTGACGCAGGAGGAACGCCCATGCCGGAGCCCACCGGCCCCATCCCACCGCCGGAAGATCCCCGCCTCCCCCTTACTGGCCTCAAGGTGGTCGAACTCGGCCATTACATCGCGGCCCCCTTCGCCACCCGCCTCCTGGCCGATCTCGGCGCCGAGGTGATCAAGGTGGAGCCGCCCGAGGGTGACCCGCACCGGGACTGGGGCGCGCGGGTGAACGGGCAGGCCGTCTGGTTCAGCGTCCATGGCCGCAACAAGCTCTCCGTCACGCTGGATCTGAAAAGCGAGGAGGGGCAGCGCCGCGTCCGCGCCCTCTGCGCCCGCGCCGATGCGCTGGTGGAGAATTTCCGCCCCGGCTACCTCGAGCGCATCGGGCTTGGCCCGGATGTGCTGCGGGCGGAGAACCCCCGCCTCGTTATCGCGCGCGTCTCCGGCTACGGCCAGGACGGGCCCTATCGCGACAAGCCCGCCTTCGGCGCGATCGGCGAGGCCATGGGCGGGCTGCGCCACCTGACCGCCAATCCCGGCCAGGCCGACCTGCCGCCGCCGCGCTGCGGCGTCTCGATCAGCGACGACCTGGCGGGCATCTACGCCGCCCTCTCGCTCGTCTCGGCCTGCTGGGGCCGGGACCGGAAGCCGGACGGGAAGGGGGTGACGATCGACCTCGACCTCGTCACCTCCGTCTTCTCCCTGATGGAGGGAATGCTGCCGGAATACGGGCTGCTCGGCCGCATCCGGCAGCCCATGGGCGCCGCGCTGCCCAGTGCCGCCCCGACCAACACCTATCCCTGCGCCGATGGGAAATGGCTGGCGGTGGCCGGCAATTCCGACCTTATCTACCGTCGCCTCATGACGCGCATCGGTCGCCAGGACCTGGCCGACGACCCGCGCATGGCCAACAATTCCGGCCGCTGCGCCCATGCCGCGGAACTGGACGAGGCCATCGCCGCCTGGACCCGCGCCCTACCGGCCAAGGAGGCGCAGGAGGCACTGGAATCCGTGCAGGTTCCTTGCTCCCGCCTGTATGACATGCGCGACTGTGTGGAGGATCCGCATTTCCAGGCGCGCGAGATGATGCTGGATGTGGAGGACCCGCTGGTCCGCGCCACCATCCCCCACCCCGCCGCCCCCTTCCGCTTCGAGGGCGTGCCCCCGCGCGACATGGTGCGCTGGCCCGGCCCTGCGGTGGGCCAGCACAACGACCATGTCTTCGGCAATCTGCTGAAAGAGAAAACGCCATGACCGAGAAGGCCATCATCAGCGACGTCGCCCCGCGCGACGGGCTGCAGTCCATCGGGCCATTCGTGCCGACGGAGACGAAGATCGCCCTCGTCCGCGCGATCTACGCGGCGGGCGTCCGGCGGATGGAGATCGGCTCCTTCGTCTCCCCCAGGGCCGTGCCGCAGATGGCCGACACCGCCGAGGTTCTGCGCGCCTCGCTGGCGATGCCCGGCCTGGAATGCACGGTGCTCGTGCCGAACCGGCGTGGCTTCGACCTGGCAGCGCAATCCGGCGCCCAGCGCCTTGGCCTCTTCATGTCGGTGACGGAGAGCCACAACAAGGCGAACCTCAACCGCACGCGCGAGGAATCCTTCGCGGACCTCGCCGCCATCGTGCGCGAGGCGACGGCGGCTGGCCTGCTGATCCGCTTCAACCTCTCCTGCGTCTTCCACTGCCCCTTCGAAGGCGTGGTGCCCGATGCGGAGGCACTGGACTGGATCGAGCGGGTCGTGGCGCTGGAACCCTCGATGGAGATCGCGCTGGCCGATACCACCGGCAATGCCGCGCCTGACCAGGTGCGCCGGATCTTCCAGCACGCGCATCAGGCATGGGGCGAGCGCTTCGCCTTTCACGGCCATGACACCTACGGCATGGGCGTCGCCAATGTCTCCGCTGCCTGGGCGGCTGGCGTGCGCATCTTCGATTCCGCGGCGGGCGGCCTGGGCGGCTGCCCCTTCGCCCCCGGCGCGACGGGCAATGTCGCGACCGAGGACGTCGTGTGGCTGTTCCGCCGCATGGGGGTGGAGACCGGCATCGACTGGAACCGGCTGCTGGAGGCCGCGGACCTTGCGGCCAATGTCCCGGGCGGCACGCCAGGAGGGCGGCTGCGTGGCGTGCCGGCGGTGCGGCGCGCGGCCTGAAGAAAAGGGCGGGGGAA
>DATCMG010000157.1:0-11072 GCA_036563555.1 Roseomonas sp.
GGATTTTCAACCTCTACATCCCGGAATGGCAGGCCGGCAGCGTCGTGGCGCATTTCGAGCCGCGCCGCCCGCGCAAGTTGCTGCTGCACCGCAAGCAGGCCGAGACCCTGGCCGGTGCCATCACGCGCGAGGGTCACACGCTTGTGCCGCTCGACATCCATTTCAACGACCGGGGCGTCGCCAAGCTCACCCTCGGCCTCGCCGAGGGTAAGACCAAGGCTGACAAGCGCCAGGCAATCGCCGAGCGCGACTGGAAGCGCGACAAGGCGCGGGTGATGCGGGACCGGGGCTAACCCCGCGCGTCACACCGCCGCCACGGTACAGGCGAGCGGGGCCAGCCCTTCGATCTCACCGCGGTAGCGCGCGCCCTCCGCAGGGATGGGCGGCATGCCCGTCAGGCTGCCGAAGGTGACCACCTCGCCCGCCGCGATGCCCCGCCCTTCGCGCCGGCAGCGGTCGATCCAGGCCTCGATCAGCGGCAGCACGGGAACCGCGACATGCGGCCCCGTCCGCTCGGCGATCACCGCATCGTTCTGCCATAGCCGCACGGGCGGCGGTGCGTCGAGCATGCCCAGCGTCCAGGGCAGGGTGCTCACGCCTATAGCCGCGCCGTGGTTTGCGACGCAGTCGGCGATCCGGTCCAGCGGCCCGGTCTCCGCCGAGGGTGAGAATCGCGAGCGGACGAGTTCGAACAGGGTCGCGATCGAAGCGAGACGCGGCAGGTCCTCGGGGCGCAGCCTGGCCATGGCCGCGGACGGCACGGGCTCATGAAAGCGGATTGCCAGCTCCAGCTCGATGAAGCGGTCGGCCAGCAGGGTGACCGGGCGATCACCAGGTTCGGTGATCAGGGTGGATGCCGGGATCGGCGCGCTGAACACATGTTCCCCGTGGCGCCCGATCTTCCACCCGCCGCACCGCTCGCCCAACCTGGCGAAGGTGGCGTTCTGGATGGCCTCCGCTTCCTGGAGCGTGCCGGGGCGCAACGCCTCCGGTAGCCCGGGCAGGGAGGGCCCGCCCCGCGCCCTGGCGAGAAGTTCGGCTGCGGCTTCGATGGAATTCAACGCGATGCTCTCCGGATCGGCGGAGACGCAGGAGGCCCCCGATCCCGCCGCGCCGCAAGGCCCGGCTATTCGGCAGGCGCCGGCACCGGGCGCGGCGCATCGCGCCAACGCAGCCGGTCGAGCGCCAGATAGACCACCGGCGTCGTATAGAGGGTCAGCACCTGCGACACGATCAGCCCGCCGATGATCGCGATGCCGAGCGGCGCGCGCAGCTCCGATCCCGTGCCGGTTCCAAGCGCCAGCGGCACGGCGCCGAGCAGGGCCGCGAGCGTTGTCATCAGGATCGGCCGGAACCGTTCCCGGCAGGCGGCGAGGATGGCCTCCTCGCTGCTGGCGCCCTGGCTGCGCTCATGCTCCAGCGCGAAGTCGACCATCATGATGGCGTTCTTCTTCACGATGCCCAGCAGCAGGATCACGCCGATCAGCGCGACCACCGTCAGCGGCGTGCTCGTCACCAGCAGCGCGAGCAGCGCCCCGAGCCCGGCCGTCGGCAGGGTCGATATGATGGTCAGCGGGTGGATATAGCTCTCGTAGAGAACGCCCAGCGTCACATAGATCGCCAGGAAGGCGCCGAGGATCAACAGCGGCATGTCACGGGTGAAAGACTGCGCCGCCGCAGCGTTGCCGCCGAACTGGGAGCGTATGGTGCCGGGCAGCCGCACTTGCCGCTGCACCTCCTCGATCCGCTCCTGGACCTCCTCCACGGTCAGCCCCTCATCGGGGTTGAAGGAGATGGCGGCGGCGGGAAAGCCGCCCTGATGCGTCACGGCCAGCGGAGCCGCAGCCGGCACGATCCGCGCGATGGCGGATAGCGGCACCTGCGTGTCCCCCTGGCCCGGCAGGAAGATGCGCGAGAGGTCCGTCGGTCCCCGCTGCAGTTCCGGGTCGATCTCCAGCACCACGCGGTACTGGTTGCGGGAGCGGTAGATGGTCGAGACCTGGCGCTGCGAGAAGGCGTTGTTCAGCGTCGCGTTGATCTCGGTCTGCTGCACGCCGAGCCGTGCCGCGGCGGCGCGGTCGATCTCCACGCGAGTGACGAGGCCGGCGCGGTCCTGGTCGCTGGTCACGTCATTGATTCCGGGCACGCCGCGCAGGGCCTGCACCATGGTCTGCGTCCATTGGCGCAGCTCCTCGATGTCATTGCCGAGCAGCACATAGGAGAAGCGCCCGCTGTCCTGGCGGCCGCCCATGCGGATGTCCTCGTTGGCGCGCAGGAAGACGCCGGCGCCGGGAATGCGGCTCAGCGGCGCGCGCAGCCGGGCGATCACCTGCTCCGCGGTCAGGCCCCGCTCCTCCCGGGGTTTGAGGGTGACGTAGATGCTTCCGCGGTTGGACGCTCCCTGGCCGCCGCTGCTGCCGACCGTCGCGCCCACGGTCTCCACCGCCGGGTCAGCCGCGATGATCTCCACCGCCCGGCGCTGCAGCGCCTCCATGGTGGCGAAGGAGGTGTCGGGCGCAGCCTGGGTGCTGCCCTGGAGCAGCCCCGTGTCCTGTGCCGGCAGGAAGCCCTTCGGCACGATCACATAAAGCCAAACCGTCAACGCCATCAGCCCGAAGGTCGCCAGCAGCATCAGCCAGCGGAAACGCAAGAGGAAGGCGAGGCTGCGGATATAGCCCCGCGCCGTAGCGGCCAGCGCGCCCTCGAAGCCGCGCGCGAGCCGTCCGGGCGGCCTCTCCGGCCCCGTGCGTTCGAGCCATGCCGCCATCATGGGCGTGAGCGTCAGCGAAATAACGCCGGAGAGGGCGACCGCGACGGCGAGGGTGACCGAGAACTCCCGGAAGATCCGCCCGACGATCCCGCCCATGGCCAGCAGCGGGATGAACACGGCGATCAGGGAAACGGTGATGGAGAGGACGGTGAAGCCGATCTCCCGCGCGCCCACGAGAGCCGCCTGGAGCGGTGGCATGCCACGCTCCCGGTGGCGGGCCATGTTCTCGATCATGACGATGGCGTCGTCCACGACGAAGCCCACGCAGATCGTCAACGCCATCAGGGAGAGATTGTTGAAGGAATAGCCGATCCACCACATCACCGCGACGGTGCCCAGCAGCGAGAGCGGCACCGAGGCGCTGGCCGCCAGGATCGGCGCCCAGCGCCGCAGGAACACGGCCACCACCGCCACGACCAGGGCGATGGTCAGCATCAGGGTCAGCCGCACCTCCTCCACCGAGGCGCGGATGGTCACGGAGCGGTCGCTCAGCACCTCCAGCCGGACGCCGGCCGGAACCCAGGCCTCCACCTGCGGGATCATGGCCCGGATGCCGTCCAGCACGTCGATGACGTTCGCATCCGCCTGCTTGCGGACCATCAGCAGGATGGCGGGGCGGCCGTTGAACCAGCCGGCCTGGCGGCGGCTGCGCGTGCCGTCCTCCACCCGCGCGATATCGCCCAGCCTTACGATGGCACCGCCCTGCGCCTTCACCACGATCTCGCGATAGGCGTCGGCACGGTCAATCCGGTCATTGGTGCGGATCGCGGCGGACTGCTCCGGCCCCTCGATGAAGCCGGTGGCCTGGGTGACGTTGGCGCGGGTGATGGCGAGCCGGACCTGCTCCATCGAGATGCCCGAGGCGGCCGCGGCGGAGGGGTCCACCGCCACGCGCACCGCCGGCTGGTCGCCGCCACTCACCTCCACCTGCGCGACGCCCGGCACCTGGGCCAGGCGCTGTGCCACAAGGCTGTCCGCCGCGTCATAGACAGCCGGGCCGGAGATGGTCTCGGAGGTCATGGCGAGGATCATGATCGGCGCGTCGGCCGGGTTGATCTTGCGGATCCTCGGCGGGTTGGGCAGGCCCGAGGGCAGGTCCTGCCGCGCGCCGTTCACCGCCGCCTGCACATCCTGCGCCGCCTCCCGCTGCGTGCGCGCCAGGTCGAATTGCAGGATGATCGTCGCGCTGCCGAGGGAGGAGTAGGAGGTCATCTCCGTCACCCCCGGTATGGTGCCGAGGCGGCGTTCCAGGGGGGCGGCCACCGTGCTCGCCATCGTCTCCGGGCTGGCGCCGGGCTGGCTGGTGGAGACGACGATGGTCGGGATGTCCACCCGCGGCATGGATGCCACGGGCAGGCGGAACAGCGCGACCAGGCCGATCAGCGCGATGCCGATCGCCAGCAGCGAGGTGGCGATCGGCCGCGCGATGAAGGGGCCGGACAGGCTCATTCGGCCGGCGCCGCCACCGCGCGCCGCCCCTGCAGCCGCACCCGGACCCATTCCAGCGCCAGATAGACGGAGGGCGTGGTGAAGAGCGTCACGAACTGGGAGAGCACCAGCCCGCCCACGATGGAAACCCCCAGCGGCAGCCGCAGCTCGGACCCCGCGCCATGGCCGAATACGAGCGGCAGCGCGCCGAGCAGGGCGGCCAGGGTTGTCATGGTGATGGGGCGGAAGCGCAGCACCGCCGCCTCCACGATCGCCTCGCGCGGCGCCATGCCGCGTTCCCGCTGAGCGTCCAGCGCGAAGTCAATCATCATGATCGCGTTCTTCTTCACGATCCCCATCAGCAGCAGGATGCCGATGATCCCCACGACCGAGAGGTCGAGCCCGAACAGCTCCAGCGCCAGCAGTGCCCCGATCCCGGCGGAGGGGAGGGTGGAGAGAATGGTCAGCGGGTGGACCAGGCTCTCATACAGCACGCCCAGGGTGATGTAGATCACCACGACGGCCGCCAGGATCAGCCAGGGCTGGCTGCGAAGCGAGGAGCTGAACTCCGCCGCATCGCCCGCGAAGCGCCCGCTGATGGTGGAAGGAACGCCGAGCCCGCGCAGCGCGCCCTCGATCGCCGAGACGCCCTGGCCGAGCGACACCCCCTCGGCGAGGTTGAAGGAATAGGTCACGGCCGGAAACTGGTTCTCCCGTGTCACCTGCAGCGGCCCGCTGGCCCGCCCGATCCGGGCGATCTCCGACAGCGGCACCACCGTCGCCGTGCCGTCGGTGCTTCCCGCGACGCGAAGCAGGCCGAGCCGTGTGGGATCGGCCAGGAAGTCCTCAGACGCTTCCAGGATCACGCGGTATTGGTTGTTCTGGGCGTAGATCGTGGAGATCTGGCGCTGCCCGAAGGCGTCATAGAGCGCGTCGTCGATCACCTGCATGGTCACGCCCAGCCGCCCGGCGCGGGCGCGGTCCACATCCACCGCGATCCGCAACCCTTCCTGCTGCTGGTCGCTGGACAGGTCGATCAACTCCGGCAGGCCACGCAGGGTCGCCAGGATGCGGGGTGACCAGGCGGCCAGCTCCGCGGCGTCCGCGTCCACGATGGTGAACTGGTATTGGGTGGTGCTCGCCCGTGCGCCGATCTGGATGTCCTGCACGGCCTGGGGATAGCTGACGATGCCCGCGATCCCGGCGAGCCGCGGAGAGAGCCGCGCGATGATCTCCTGCGCCGTCTCAGACCGCTCCTCGCGCGGCCGCAGCACCGCCGTTACGCGCCCGCCATTCAGCGTGGCGTTCACCGTGCCCGCGCCGACGACGGAGGTCACGGCCTGCACCGCCGGATCGGCCCGGACCATCTCGGCCACCTGCCGCTGCAGCTCCGACATGCGCGCGAAGGAGACATCGCCCGGCGCCTCGGTCGCGATCTGGATCAGGCCCGTATCCTGCGCCGGGAGAAAGCCCTTGGGCATCACGACATAAAGCCAGGCCGTCAGCGCCACCGTTGCCAGGGCCACCAGAAGCGTGATCGGCTGGAAGCGCAGCGTCACCTCCAGCGCGCGCCGGTAGGCCCGCAGCATCCCGTCGAAGACCCGGTCCGAGGCGCGGGCGATCCGGCCCTTCTCGGGCGGCGCCGGGCGGAGCAGCAGGGCGCACATCATGGGGGTCAGGGTGAGGGAAACAACCATCGAGACGAGGACCGTCGCCGTCAGCGTCTGCGCGAATTCCCGGAACAGCCGCCCGACCACGCCTTCCATGAACAGCAGCGGAATGAACACCGCGATGAGCGAGACGGTGAGGGAGATGATGGTGAACGCAATGCCCCGCGCGCCCTCATAGGCGGCGGCGAGGGGTTCCATCCCTTCCTCGATGTGGCGGACGATGTTCTCGATCATGACGATGGCGTCGTCCACCACGAAGCCGGTCGCAATCACCAGCGCCATGAGGGAGAGGTTGTCGAGCGAGAAGCCCATCCAGTCCATCACCGCGAAGGTGCCGATGATGGAGAGCGGAAGCGACACGGCTGGCACGATGGTGGCCCGGCCCGAATGCAGGAAAAGCCAGATCACCGCGACCACCAGCACGGTGGAGAGCACGAGGGTCAGCTGCACCTCCCGCACCGAGGCCTTGATCGTCTCCGTCCGGTCTGACACCACGGACATCTGGATCCCTGCGGGCAGGCCGCGCTCAAGGCTGGGAAGCTGGGCGCGGATGCGGGCGACGGTGTCCACGATGTTGGCGCCGGGCTGGCGCTGCACGTCCAGGATCACGGCCGGGCGGTTATCGAACCAGGCGGCGTTGCGGTCGTTCTCCAGCCCTTCCACCGCCTGGCCGAGGTCGCGCAGCCGGATCGGCGCCTCGTTGCGGTAAGCGATGATGATGTCGGCGAATTCGGAAGGCGCGTTGATCTGGTCGTTCGCCATGATGGTGGAGGCCTGCCGCGCCCCATCCAGCGAGCCCTTCGGCGTGTTGGCATTGGCCCCCGTCACCGCGGTGCGGATATCGGCCATGGAAAGCCCATAGGCCGCGAGCCGCGCCGGATCGATCCGCAGCCGCACGGCGGGGCGCATGTTGCCCTGCACCGTCACGCGCCCGACACCCGCCGACTGGGCCAGCTTCTGCGCCAGCAGTGTATCCGCCGTGTCCGAAAGCCGCGCGATGGGCAGCGTTTCGGAGGTCAGCGCCAGGGTGATGATCGGCGGGTCCGCCGGGTTCACCTTCGCATAGGTGGGCGGGTAGGGCAGGGAGGAGGGAAGCGTGCCGCGCGCCGCATCCAGCGCCGACTGCACATCCTGCGCCGCCTCGTCGATATCCTTGTCCAGCGCGAATTGCAGCGCGATGCGGCTGGTGCCGGGGCCGGAGGTGGAAGTCATCACGCTGATGCCGGCGATCTGCCCGAGTTGCCGTTCCAGCGGCGCCG
Organism: Roseomonas sp.; assembly: GCA_036563555.1. GTDB lineage: Bacteria > Pseudomonadota > Alphaproteobacteria > Acetobacterales > Acetobacteraceae > Roseomonas. The sequence continues at coordinate 7,128 of DATCMG010000157.1, forward strand.
TGACCAGCAGCGCTACCGTATCGGGCGAGGCGCCGGGTAGTTGGGTCGAGACCTCGATGGTCGGGAACTCGACCTCCGGCAGCGACGACACGGGCAGGCGCCAATAGCCCCAGAGCCCCACCAGCAGCACGGCCACCGACAGCAGCGTCGTCGCCACCGGCCGCGAGATGAAGGGGGCGGAGACGTTCAATTCGGCGTCTCCCGCGCATCGGCCGTACGGCGCGGGCGGTTGCCGGCGGGGCGTGCGGGCGGGTTCTCATCGGCCACCGCCACCGTGGTCCCGGCGCTGAGCCGCAGCCCGCCCGAGGTCACCACGCGCTCCCCCGGCTGAATCCCGTTCTGCACCACCGCGTCGGACAGCGTGGTTTGCCCGACCGTGACGGGCCGCTGCTCCACCGTGCGATCCTCCTTCACGACGAAGGCATAGGTCCCCTCGGGGCCGCGCTGGATGGAGACCAGCGGCACCACGGTGGCCTGCGGCACCACCTCGATCCGCAGCCGCAGATTGACGAAGGCGCCGGGCCACAACGCGCGATCCTCGTTGGGGAAGGTGGCCTTGGCCTTGATGGTGCCGGTGGTGGGGTCCACCGCATTGTCCACCGTCAGCAGCGTGCCGCTTGCGGTCGGGGCGTTACCGGGCCCAGGCAGCGTCTCCACCGGCACCGGGCCCGCGGCCAGCGCGCGCATGAGCCGCGGCAACTCCTGCTGCGGCAGGGTGAAGGTGACGCCGATCGGCGCCATCTGCGTCACCGTCACGATGCCGTTCGTGTCCGACCCGCGCACGATATTGCCCGGATCCACCTGCCGGATGCCGACGCGCCCTGCGAGGGGCGAGCGGATCGTGGCGAAGCCGAGCTGCGTGCGGGCCTGCTCAATGGCGGCCTCGTCCTGCCGGACCTGCGCTTCCAGCATCGCCACCTGGGCGCGCTGCGTGTCCACCTGCTGTCGCGTTACCCCCGCGCCCTGGGCAAGGCTCTGGTAGCGCTGCAGGTCCACCCGCGCATTCGCGAGCTGCGCCTGGTCATAGGCCTTCTTGCCCTCGGCCTGCTCCAGCGCGGCCTGGGCGTTGCGCGGATCCACCTGCGCCAGCACGTCGCCCTTCGCGACATCCTGGCCCTCCCGGAAGTTCACCGCCATCAACTGGCCATCGAGCTGGGTACGGACCACCACGCTCTCCAGCGGCACAACGGTGCCGAGCGCGTCCACCGTCAGCGCGACATCCCGCCGCGCTGCCGCGGCCACTGTCACCGGCACGGGGATGCCGCCGCCGGGGCGCCGGGCGCCACGCCCCGCGCCGCCTGCTCCCGCCTGCCCGCCGCCCTGGCGACCCGCGCCCTGGCCGGCCGCCTGCCCCTGGGCCTGCTGCTGGTCGGACGCTGCGGAGGGGTCGCGTACGCCCTCGCGCTGCTGCCACCACCACCAGCCCGCCCCGCCGGCGCCCACCAGGAACACCAATACCAGGAGCCAACCGAATCCGCGCCTCATCGGCCCACCTCCACACCAGCCGTTGAAGCGCCCGGGCCCCACCCGCCGCCCAGAGCCCGGAACAGGCCCACCGCAGCCTGAAAACGCCTGAGCCGCCCGGTCGACAGGCTGCGGCGCGCGCTAAAGAGCTGCGCCTGGGTGTTGAGCAGGGTGATCAGGTTGATGATGCCGCCCCTGAGCTGGTCCTCGGCGATTCCATAGGCCCGCGCGGCGCGATTCTCGGCTTCCCGGAGCAGCCGTTCCTGCTCCGTCGTCTCGCGCAGGGCTGCCAGCGCGCTTTCGACATCCGACAAGGCCGAGAGGATCGCCTGGCGATAGACCACCAGCAGCTCCTCCTGCTGGGCCCGGGCGAGCTGCACCCGGCCGCGCAGGGCGCCGCCGTCGAAGACCGTCTGCACCAGGCTGGCCGCGATCGAGTAGAACTGGGCCTCCGGCCGGAGCAGCGTTCCGAGCAGGAGGGACTGGAAGCCGCCCTGGGCCGAGAGGCTGACCGACGGGAACAGCGCCGCCCGGGCCGCCGCGACATTCGCGTTCGCCGAGGCGAGGGACGCCTCCGCCGCCAATACGTCCGGCCGCCGCGCCAGCAGGGCCGAGGGCAGGCCGGGGGAGGGGGAGGGGACATCAAGCCCCCGGAACCCCTCGCCGATCACCTCCAGTTGCACGGGCGCCAGCCCGACCAGAACGGCGAGGGTGGCGATGTTCTCCGACACGGTCTGGCGCAAGGGCGGCACCGCCGCCTCCTGCTGCGCCACCACCGTTTCCTGCTGCGCGAGGTCCAGTCCTGTGGCCGTGCCGGCGGTCACCTGCTGGCGGATCACGGCCAGCACCCGCCGAGCGGCGCGCAGGTTCTCCTCCTGGATCCGCAGCGCCTCGCGGGCTTCCAGAATGGTGAAATAGGTATTGGCGACCGAGGCTTCGGTGGTGATCAGCGTGGTGCCGAGGTCAAAGCGGGTCGCCACGGCCGAGAGGCGCGCCGATTCGGCCGTGTTGCGGTTCAGCCCCCAGAAATCCAGCTCATAGGAGGCGGCGAGATCCGCCGAATACCGCGTGACGGACCGGTTGCCGGCCCCTGTCCGGCTCCGTTGCGCGCTGCCCCCGGCCGTCACCACCGGCAGCAGGGCGGAGCCGGCGATCCGTGCCGAGGCATCGGCCTGCCGCACCCGCGCCGCCGCGGCGGCCAGGTCGAGATTCTCGGCCGCCATCCGCACCATCAGCCGCTCCAGCTCCACCGAGCCGAAGCGGCGCCACCAGTTGGGATCGGGCCAGGATACGGGGGCAGGGGGGGCCTCTCGGAAGCGGTTCGGGCCGGTCGCGATGCCGGGCACCGGATCTGGATTCAGCGCGCAGCCGGCGGCCGGAAACGCCCCAAGCAGCACGCCGAACATGAGCTTGTTGGTGCCCCTCCGCGTGGTGGCGGGGGGCAGGGTCATGGCAATCGCGTCTCGCACATCATCATTGTAGGGCCGATCCCTGCCGCACCCCATGCCCCGTTACCCTTCGCCATGCGCCGTCCCGGACCGCCATACGCCCCGCCCGCGGCCAGAACATGGCCCTGGCGCCCTGGCCCGCCACCCATCCCGGAAACAGGCGGTTGCATCCGGCGCTGGGTGCGCGCACCTCTCTGGGCATGACCGACAAGACCGCGCCCGAGGGCACGCCCGGTGAAGTCCCGGGAGGAATCAAGGAAAAGCTCGTCCGCACGAAGGAGCGCTGGGCGGAGGAGGGCCGGCTGCTGACCGGCACCACCGGCCACCCCGATCGCGACCGGCTGCCGCCCGGCCAGCGCCTGGTCACGGACTGGCCCGTGCTGGATCTGGGCATCCAGCCCGCCGTGTCCGAAGCCGCCGCCCGGCTCGACATCGATGGGCTGGTGGAGAACCCGCTCTCCCTTTCCTGGGCCGAGCTGATGGCCCTGCCGCGGGAGGAGCGCCGCAACGACATCCACTGCGTCACCCAGTGGTCCCGCTATGACAATGACTGGCGCGGGATTTCCGTCACCGAACTGCTGGCGCGTGCCCGGCCGAGGCCGGAGGCGGGCTTCGTGACGATGGAGTCGCATGACGGCTACACGACCAACCTCCCGCTCGCTGACCTCGACCGGCCGGAGAACCTCCTGGCCACGCATTGGGAGGGGCAGCCGCTGACCCGCCAGCATGGCGGCCCGCTGCGCCTCGTGGTGCCGCATCTGTATTTTTGGAAGAGCCCGAAATGGATCCGGCGCATCACCCTGATCGCCCAGGACCGCCCGGGTTTCTGGGAGGTGCGCGGCTACCATGACCGGGGCGATCCCTGGCTGGAGCAGCGCTATTCCTGAGCCGGCCGGCGACACGATCGTCGCCATCGGCGCCAACCTCCCGGGGCGGGACGGCGCCGCGCCGCTCGCCACCTGCCGGGCGGCGGCGGCGGCGCTGGATGGGGTCTGCGGCCTCTCCCTGGTCGCCATCTCGGGCTGGTGGGAGA
>DATCMG010000158.1:0-4809 GCA_036563555.1 Roseomonas sp.
CCGATTACCATGATGGCCAGCCGCTGGACGACGCCAACCGCTTCCGACCGGTCCTTGAGCAGACTCCGCGGCGGCTGCTGGCGGAACTTCCGAACCAGCCGCCGCGCGCCGCCGCGGTGCTCGGGGTTCATGCCTCAGCCAACGGGATCGACTTCCCGCGGGGCCCGGAATTCGGGGCGACAGGACGCGCCTTTGTGGCGCTGTTTGGTGACCAGGGCAGCAACACCGGAAAGCAAATGGGCCCGGTCGGCTTCAGGGTCATTACGGTGGACCCGCGGTCCGGCATGGTGGAGGATTTCGTCTCTAACCGCGGCCGGTCAGGTGGCCCTGCGAGTTACCTCGAAACCAGGGGGATTGAGCGCCCGATTGCGCTTCGGTTCGATCCAAGTGGCGCGTCGCTCTGGATCGTGGATTTCGGTGTCATGACCGCACGAGGGGAGAACCTCATCCCTGTCCCCGGCACCGGTGTGGTCTGGCGCGTGACCCGCGATGCCGCCAGGGCTTCGGCGAGCCGAGCCCCGGCGCCGCCGGCAGGAGGCTAACAGCCATGCGACGCGTCGCCTCTCTTCCTTTCCTCCTTGTCGCCGGCATCCTCATCGGCGCGCTCGCCGCCTGCGGCACCGGGCGGCGCGTGGACGGCCCGGTCGCGCAGGCCATCGCGCAGGATCCGCAGCTAGCGCATGGGCAGCAGGTGTTCATGCGTGCCTGCCACCAGTGCCACCCACGCGGTGAGACCGGCCTTGGCCCCGCGCTCAACAACAAGTACGTGCCCGCCTTCCTCATACGCAGTCAGATCCGCCTCGGCCTCGGCGCCATGCCGGCTTTCCCGCAGTCGGTGCTCAGTTCCGAAGAACTCGACGCGGTAGTCCGCTACATCCAGCTCTTGCAGTATGACGTCCCCGCCCCGCCAGCATGAATGGCAAGGAGAGCCGATCGGAGTTGCGCATGCCTCCTCCGGCAGCGCCGACGAGGTCCTGCAGCGCTTCGCGGTGTCCTATGAATACCCGGTGATCTTCACCGCGCGCGTGTTCGACCCCAGGAACCCTATCCTGGCCGACACGGTGGCGCGCATCGAGCCCGACCGCCGGCACCGCTGCCTTGTGTTCCTCGATAGCGGTCTCTCCGCCCGCCGGTCCTTACTCGCGGCCGAGATCAGCGCCTATGCGCGCCACCACGCCTCCCGCATTGAGCTGGTGGCCCCCCCGGTGGAGGTGCCGGGCGGCGAGGTGATCAAGAACGACCTTCATGCTCTGGCGCGCCTGCAACGCCTGGCCTTTGAGCATCGTCTTGACCGGCATTGCTTCGTGATCGCGGTGGGCGGCGGTGCCGTGCTGGACGCAGTCGGATTCGTGGCCGCCACGTCGCACCGCGGTCTGCGTCTGATCCGCGTACCGACCACCGTTCTTGCCCAGAACGACTCTGGCGTGGGTGTGAAGAACGCGGTGAACCTCTACGGCACCAAGAACTTCTGCGGCACCTTCGCCCCGCCCTTCGCGGTGCTGAACGACTCCGACTTCATCGCGGTGCTGCCGCCGCGCGAGCGCATCCCCGGCATGGCGGAGGCGGTGAAGGTCGCGCTCATCCGGGATGCCGGGTTCTTCCGCTGGCTGGAGCGGCATGCCGACGACCTCGTTCTGTCGGAGCCGGCCGCGATGGCCTCGATGATCCGCCGCTGCGCGGAACTCCACATGCGCCAGATCGCGCAGGGGGGCGATCCCTTCGAGACAGGCAGCGCCCGTCCGCTCGACTTCGGCCACTGGGCCGCGCATCGCCTCGAGGCGCTGACCCACCATCACCTGCGCCACGGCGAGGCAGTGGCCATCGGCGTCGCGCTCGACACACGCTACTCCGTCCTTGCCGGGATGTTGCCGCCGGGCGATGACCAGCGCGTCGCAGCACTGCTCAAGCAGCTGGGCTTTCGCCTCTGGCATCCTGCGCTTGCGCAGCGCGGGGGCGGCGGAGGCCCGCTCCTTGTCATGGAGGGCCTGCGGGAGTTCCGGGAGCACCTGGGTGGCGAACTCACCGTGACGTTGCTGGCCGGGATCGGCCACGGCGTCGAGGTGCACGCGATGGACGAGGCCCTGATCGCGGATGCAATCGAGTGGCTGCACGAGCAGGGTGGCGCCGGATGAGGCTCGATCTCGGGAGCGGGGCGGCGCACCTCGCCTACTGCACCAACATTCATCCCGGGGAAACCTGGCCGGAGGTGCGCCAGGTGCTGCAGCATCACCTGCCGGAGGTGAAGCGCCGCGTCTCCCCGAATGCCGCCATGGGAGTCGGCCTGCGTCTCTCGGCAGACGCTGCGACAACGCTGGCCACCGATGCGGAGAGCTTCGCCTGGCTTCGCGACTTCCTCTCCGGCCGGGGCCTCTATGCCTTCAGCATCAACGGCTTCCCCTATGGCCGCTTCCACGGTGTTCGGGTGAAGCACGAAGTCTACGAGCCCGATTGGCGCCGTCCGGAGCGGCTCGCCTACACGAACCGCCTGGCAGATCTGCTGGCCTCGCTCCTGCCGGCTGATCAGCCGGACTTGGCGGGCAGCGTCAGCACCGCTCCGGGCGGGTTCCGCAGCCTTGCCCGCGTGCCCGGTGCGGAGCAAGCGGTCGCGGACGCGCTGCTACGTCACGCCGCGCATCTCGTCGCACTACGCGAGCGGACTGGTCGGACCATCGCCCTGGCCATCGAGCCCGAGCCGATGTGCCTGATGGAGACCGTCGAGGAGGCGGCCCGCTTCTTCGAGGAGCACCTGCTCTCACGTCGCGCCATTGCCTGCCTCGCCGCGCTGGCCGGCATCTCCGCTCCGATTGCGGAGGAGGCGGCGCGGCGCCATCTTGGCCTCTGCTACGACGTCTGCCACGCCGCCGTGGAGTTCGAGGATCCGGCGGCGAGCCTGGCGCGACTGCGGCGGAGCGGCATCGGTGTCGCCAAGCTCCAGCTCTCCTCCGCGTTGCGCATACCCCGGGTGGACGCGGCGTCCGTCGCACGGCTGCGGCCCTTCGATGAGGGCGTCTACCTGCATCAGGTCGTGGAGCGCCGGGCGGACGGGCGCATCGTTCGTCACCTGGACCTCGGAGATGCGTTCGCGGCCTTCGAGCGGGATGTGTCCCGCGACAGCCCGCCCGAGTGGCGCGTCCACTTCCACGTCCCGGTCTTCCACGACGATCTCGCTGGCTTCGCCACCACCCAATCCGATCTGAGGCGGATCCTGGCGCTGCAGCGGCAGGAGGGGATCAGCCCGCATCTCGAGGTGGAGACCTACACCTGGGATGTCCTGCCGCCCGAACTCTGCCGCATCGGGGTCTCCGAGGCGATCGCGCGCGAACTGACCTGGGTGCGGGAGCAGCTCGCATGACGCGGATCCGCACGGACACCGTCCAGGGGATAGCATCGGTTCGGATGCCGGCGTCCCTGGACTCGTACTTCGGCGTCGCGCTTCGGCTCGGCCGCGTGTCGAATCTGCCGACGGTTTGGACCAATGCGCTGGCCGGCATCGCGTTGGCAGGCGCCAGTCCCTGGCAGCCCGCAACGGTCCTCGTCCTGCTCGCGCTCTCGCTGTTCTACGTGGGAGGCATGTACCTGAACGACGCCTTTGACAGGGAGATCGATGCATGCGAGCGCCCCTCGCGTCCCATCCCCTCCGGGCAGGTCACCGTTGGCACCGTCTTCGCCGCAGGGTTCGCGATGATCCTGGCGGGCCTGGCGCTGGTCGTCCCTGCCGCCCATATCGCGGGCGCGGATGGCACCGAGGCTGCGGTCCTCGCGGCAGTCTCGCTGGGGGGGGGCATCCTGGCATATGATTGGCGGCACAAGGGCAAGTGGTTCAGCCCTCTGCTGATGGGGGCGTGCCGCGTCCTGGCCTATCTCACGGCAGGATTGGCGCTGGCCGGCGTTGCGACTCCGGCGCTGCTGGCCGCGGCCGCCGTCGCGCTCTCCTACCTTATCGGCCTGACCTACATCGCCAAGCAGGAGACACTCGGTCGAGTCCGCAACCTCTGGCCGCTGCTCTTCCTCGCCGCCCCGCTGCCATACGGAGCGGGCTTGCTGACGACCGGGCCAAGCGGCTGGGCGACCGGACTCCTCCTGCTGGCGCTGCTGGCCTGGATCGCGGTGGCGCTCGCCCTTCTACGGCGGCGACAAGCCGGGGACATCCCGCGTGCGGTGGTGAGCCTGATCGCCGGCATCGCGCTGCTCGATGCGTTGTTCCTGGCCGGCCACGGGGAGATGGCCGCTGTCGTCGTTGCCCTTGCCTGCTTTGCGGCGACGCTCGCCTTGCAGCGCTGGATCAGCGGGACATGATACCCGGGCAGTGCGGCCGGCCGTGCCCCGGCGCAGGCGGATCGGGGAGGTGCCTGACCAATGCCGCGTCCTGTTGACCTGATGTCCAGCTGGCTTCGGGCGCAGCTTCCGCCCGATGCCTGGTCCTGGCTCGCCGACCAGCGTGCTCGGCTGGAGGCCGGCGCCGACCTGCGTAGCTTCAACATGGCAGTCAGCCTCGCGCCACGCCGGCTCGGCAAGGCCGATCTGGTGCTGGACGCCGCCGCGCTGAGTGCAGCAGAGGCGGCTCGTCCCGGATGGGACCCGCGCGGCTGGAGCCTCGACCAGGTCGGCCGCCTCGTGCTGCTGCTGGCCGGCGGCGGAGAGGGGCAGGCCTTCGCCGAGCGGTTACGCCAACTCTTCGCCACCGCAGACCTCGTCGAGACCATCACGTTCTACCGAGGTTTGCCGCTCTACCCCGATCCGGAGTTGCACGAAGCCCGGGCGCGTGAGGGCGTACGCAGCGCCATGCAACCGGTCTTCGAGGCAGTGGCG
>DATCMG010000159.1:0-2153 GCA_036563555.1 Roseomonas sp.
AGCGGGGAGGCTTTCATTGACGCGCGGCACGGCCCGTTGCCGGACAATCCCACCGCGTGCGTTGAAGGAAACCCGCTCCTCCGCCCCGCGCTGAAAGACGGAGTGACAGGGCGGAGCGCGGACCAACCATGGCAGCCTTGCGGGCCGGCGGACGCGACTCCCTCCCACGCGCGAGCCTTGGGGAGACCCTGGGCTTCCTCTCCTCCGTGGTGCTCCCGGTGCTCGGCAAGGGCGTGATCCTGCGCCAACCGCCCATGGTGGCCATGGCGCAGCGCCTGGGGCTGGACCGGCGCGCCGTCCAGACCGTGCAGCGCCTGCGAGACCGGCATGGGGACGGGCCGCTCCTGCTTCCGATCCCGCTGCACCCCTACGCGCTCATCCTTTCGCCCGCGCATGTCTCGCGCGTGCTGGAGCTGTCGCCGGAACCCTATGCGGCGGCGAGCGACGAGAAGCGCTCAGCCCTCTCGCATTTCGAGCCGCATGCCGTGCTGATCTCCGGCAATGCCGAGCGCGCGACGCGCCGCCCTTATAACGAGGCGGTGCTCGATGCCTCCTGCCCAGTCCACCGTCTGGCCGAACGCTTCTTCGCCGTGGTGGAGGACGAGGCAACGGAGTTGGTGGATGCGGCGCGATACCAGGACGAACTCGATTGGGACCGTTTCGCCATCGCCTGGTGGCGGATGGCGCGCCGGGTCGTGCTCGGCGAGGGAGCGCGCGACGACGATGCGCTGACCGACATGATCGCGCGGCTGCGGGCCGACGCGAACTGGGCCTTCCTGCACCCGAAGCGCAGGCGGCTGCGGGCGCGCTTCCTCGAGAGGCTGGAGGACCATCTGCGCCGGGCCGAGCCCGGCAGCCTTGCGGCCATCATGCGCGCCATGCCGGCACCGCCGGGCACGGATCCCGCGGGGCAGGTGCCGCAATGGCTCTTCGCGCTGGACGCGCTGGCCCGGGCGACCTTCCGGACCCTGGCCCTGCTCGGCACCCACCCCGCCCAGAGGGCACGGGCGGAGGAGGAAATCCAGGCCTCGCAAGGTCCGTCCGGGCGGCGGGAACTGCCCTTCCTCAGGGCCTGCGTGCTCGACACGCTGCGCCTCTGGCCCACCACGCCCGTGGTGTTGCGTCAGGCCACCGCCGATGTGGAGTGGGAGCATGGCATGCTCGCGAAGGGCTCGGGCATCATCATCTTCGCACCCTTCTTCCATCGGGACGATACGCGCCTGCCGCAGGCCGACCGCTTCGCGCCGGAAACCTGGCTGGCCGGCCGGCCTGAAGATGAGGGACTGATCCCCTTCAGCGACGGGCCGGTGCGATGCCCTGGCCGCAATCTCTCCCTGACCCTGGCCAGCGCCATGGTCGCGGCGCTGCTACGGCGGAACGCCTTTACGCCTATCGGGGCAGAGGACATCGGTCCCGACGAACGCCTGCCCGGCACCCTGAACGCCTTCGAGCTTCGCTTCCGGCCGGGCTGAACCGCGCGGCTCAGCGATTCCGCGTCACCAGCCGCCCCGGCTTCTCGCCCGTCGCGCCGCGGGCCACGGCATAGGTCGGCACGCCGTTGCACCACACCTCCTCGATACCCTCGGAGATCTGCTTCGGATGCTCGAAGGTGGCGCGGTCGCGCACGGTGTGCGGATCGAACAGCACGATATCGGCATAGGCACCCTCACGCAGGACGCCGCGATCCACCATGCCGAAGGTACCCGCGGCCTGGCCGGTCATCTTGTGGATGGCGGTTTCCAGGCTGAACAGCTTCACGTCGCGCACGTAATGGCCGAGCACGCGCGGGAAGGTGCCCCAGAGGCGCGGATGCGGGTGCGCGTCATGCGGGATGCCGTCCGACCCGATGATGGCGAGCGGATGCGCCATGATGCGGCGCACGTCTTCCTCATCCATCTGGAAGGTGATCTGGCCGGCCGGCAGCAAGCGCGAGGCCGCCGTCCGGATATCCGTGTTCCAGCCCCGCGCGACGTCCTTGAGGTATTTCCCAGCCATCTCGGGATGGGGGACGGACCAGGTGATCATCACCTCTACATCCTCGCGCAACTTGTCCGGCATCAGCACGGTGGATCCGGCGGGATAGGGATAGACGTCGAAGGACAGATCCTGCGTGCGTGCATATTCCGACAGCAGCGGCAGGGTCTGGGTTGAAC
>DATCMG010000162.1:0-2860 GCA_036563555.1 Roseomonas sp.
GGGGTAATTCGCGCTCGAAACTGCGGCGGCGGGACGAAAGGTTTAATTCGCGGCCATTTCATCTGTCGATATTCGCCGGGGCCGTTGAGGGAATGCCCTCGACAATATGTCTTACCATACGATATCGCATCCCGGTGCACGAATCGCCCCTGCCTTTCCGCTGGAAGGCTGATTAGGCGTCCGTGAAGTAATCTGACCGGAAGGAAGTAAACATGGCCGAAGCATCCGAGGCTTCGTCGAAGCGCAAATTCGCCGATCTGGATTCCATGAGCGCGCAGGAACTGACCGCGTTGATCCAGGCCGCCGAAGCAAAGCGCGCGGAGAAGCAGGACCAGGCACGCAGTGCCCTGATCGAGGAGTTCCGCGGCAAGGCCGCACAACTCGGACTGGAACTGGAAGCCTTGCTGCCGGGCGGCTCCGCGCCAGCCAGCCCGCCTGGCCGCCGTACCCGGCGCGATGCCGGCGGCTCCGTCGCAGCTCGTTTCCGCGGTCCGAATGGGGAAACCTGGAGCGGGCGCGGGCGCATGCCGAAATGGCTCTCCGCCATGGAGGCGGAAGGCCGTAAGCGGGACGAATTCCGAATCTGATATTGCGGTTTCGTCGGGCGGAAAGCAAAGCTCTCCCGCCCGGCAGCGGGGTGGCAATGGCCACCCCGGATACCGTCCGGGGATATCGGGGAATGGAGCCGGCCAAGCGCATTGCCGGCGCAATAATTCGTAATATGATTGCCTATTGGCCGCCGAGGGGCATGGAACCTCCGGCGTAACCCCGCTTCATCAGCAGAACCGGTTACGGGGTCCGAGAGACGGTGTCTCCCGGCGATCCGCACATTCCCTTCAAGGCGAGAGCCCCGCCGGTTTTTTATGGTCCGCGGTTTACCGGGCGGGGAGGGGACGGACAGACCAACGAAACACGCGCGATCCACCCGGTGCGAGGCGCGCGATCCCGGGCTTTTCCATGATATTGCCATTCCAGCCCAGCGGGGCGGCGGTGCCGCACCAGGGTTCCAGGCAAAGGAAGGCCGCGCCTGGCTTCGACCATAGGCCGAGATCACCATAGCCTTCCCATTCCATGTCCAGTGCAGCCCCGGCGGGGGCGGCGTAACGGATCCGGCTGCCAGGGAAGCCGGGCAGCACGATCGCGTCCCTGGCGAAAAGCCCGGGATGGAGGGAAAGAGTGCCATCCGTGAGGGGGATCGTCTCCGCCGCGTCCACCAGGCCGCCGGTGAGGCGCCGGGCATTCAGTGCCGCCGCGTCCAGGCCGGGGAAGGACAGGGTGTGGCCCTCCACCGAGGCGGCGCCGGGCAGAGGCCAGGCGAAAGCGGGATGGGCGCCGAGGCTGAAGGGAAGGGGGGCCTCGCCAGGGTTTGAAGCCCTGACGCTGCAAGCGAGCCTGCCATCCGATACCGCCCATTCCACCTCAAGGCGGAAGGGGAAAGGGTAGGCTTCGCGCGTCGCCGCGTCGTCGGTCAGGCGCAGGGCGCAGCCCGCGGCGTCGCGGCGCGTCCAGGCGAAGGCGCGGTCACGGGCGAAGCCGTGCTGCGTCATCCGGTGCGCCCGTCCTCCATGGCGCAGCACGTCATCCGGCAGCCGGCCGACAATGGGAAACAGGATGGGCGCATGGCGCGGCCATTCCGGCCCGGCCTGCCAGAGCCACTCCTGCCCCGCCGCGTCGCGCAGCGATTGCAGTTCCGCGCCAGCGGCCGAGACGGTGGCGAGGAGGCTTTCGTCGCCGAAGCGGTGGATGTCGCTCATCTTCCCTGGATGGGGCGCCAGCATCGTCGCCGCAACCCGGCATCGTGGCGCGCGTCCCTTCCAGGGGGCGCGCGAGCCGCCCCGAACGGAGGCCCCATGCTGCAAGTTATGCCTGCCGGCCTTGGCCGCGCCCTGTCCGGAATGCGGCCCGGCATCAACGCCTTGCTTTACGCCGAGCCGAATGTGCCGGCGGTGATCGAGATCACGAGCCCTGCCTTCGTCGCGGGCGGGCCCATTCCGCCGCTGCACACGGCGGATGGAACCGGCCTTTCCCCGCCCCTGGCCTGGCAGGGCATGCCGGAGGGAACAGCAACTCTGATCCTGGTGGTGGAGGATGCCGACAGCCCGACGCCGCGGCCGCTGGTGCATGCCATCGTCACCCACCTACCCCTGGCGGATGCCTCGCTGGAAGCGGGGGACCTGCCGGGACCGGGACGGCCCGGCCTGCCCGGCCTGGGAATGGGGCGGAACTCGTATTTTCAGGCCGGCTGGCTGCCGCCCGACCCGCCGCCGGGCCACGGCCCGCACCGCTACGCCTTCCAGATCTTCGCCCTGGCCACGCGCCCCGAAGGGCTGGCGGGCACGCCCGGGCGTGGGGCGGTGCGGATGGCGTTGGGGCAGGGGGTGCTCGCGAAAGGCTGCCTGATCGGCACCTATGCGCGGTAGCGAAACTGGATCGCCCCGGGGGGAGCACCCCGGAGCGGATAGGGGCGCCCTGTATGGCGCCCGTGAACCGAGAAGATCTTAGCCCAGCGTGTCCTGGATGATCTGACGGATCTCGGCCTCGCTCAGCGTGCCAGCAGGCACGGGGCGGGTGGTGGGAGCCGGCAGGCGAGTGGCCGGCCGGTGAGTGGTCATGGTCTGCACAATATTATCTTTCTTTGGCCCGGCGGCGCCTTTGCGTCGCCATGGCGATTCTCGGACGGATCCGAGCCTCTGCCCCCAAGGAGGCAGCGGCGAGGTCCATCCATGTCAGGATCGTGGTGATCGCGATCCCAGGGGCCCGGGACTAACGTCCGGGCGGTCCTCTGGATGCGGAACGGGCGCCGCCAGCCATTTCGGCCCGCGGCGCCCGCCCCGTCTTCGCAGCAGGCGGCGAGCCGCCC
>DATCMG010000172.1:0-2333 GCA_036563555.1 Roseomonas sp.
GATGGTAAAGGCCGTGGCGGAGCCGTGCTGCGGGCCGAGGCGGAGCTGGTTGCCCTCGAACAGGATTTCCCCGCCCGGCAGGGAGGGGGCATTCGCCGGTCCGGCGGCGAAGACCGCGGTTGCGTTGCTGAAGGTGCCAACCATGGCGCCGGCCGGGCTTGCCTGGGCCACCTGCCTGTCCAGGCCACCGAAGTTCATCAGCAGCACGCCGCCGGCGAGAATGTCCCAGACGCCCCAGCGGCCACTGCGTTCGCTGTTCAGGTGGTTGCCGGCGCAGAGGACGGGACCATAGGTGAAGGCCGTCACCGCGCGGCCGACAGGCTGGTCAATGCGGTTGCCGGTGATGCGCAGCGCGGGCTTCTGCCGCGCATCCGCCTCCCCGCCGAGGAGAAAGGCGCTGGCCAGGCGGATGAAGATGCCGCCGCGCAGGGCATCCGGCAGGTCCGGGTCTGGCCTGCCATTGCCGGCGATGCGGTTGCCACTGATTTCCACCTCCTCGCCATGGCCGATGAACACGCCGCAGGCCGGCACGAGCGTGCCGGCGCCATTGTCGAGGATGTGGTTGCCCGCGATGCGCCCGTTCTCGACAAGGGCGAGCGAGATGCCGCCCTGGCCCACCTCCCGCGCCGCGCGGCGCAGGGCGGTGTCCGCCACGGCGCGCAGGTTCTCCTCGATGCGGTTGTGCAGGATGTCGAGGTCGCGAAGGATGTTGCAGCCCCGCACCAGCTCCGCCGGCGTCATGGCTGTCAGGAGCTGCTCGGCGGAGTCGCTGGCTGCCTGCGGGGCGGGCGCGACCTCGGCATGGGGGCGGAAGCCGATGCCCGACAGCGCCATGTGCCGGATCTCGTTGCCCTCGATCCCGATGCGCTCCAGCGGCGCCGCTTCGGGCCGCGCCACGATGGGGACGGCGCGCAGCACGACGCCCAGCACCCGCCCCGCGCCGACCACCGCCACCTCCACCACGCGCAGGACCTGCCAGCCCGGCTCGGCCTCCAGCGTGTAGGTGCCGGGGGGAGCCTTGAGGGTGAAAGCGCCCCCCTGCGTGCCGTCGGCGCGGGTGGTGGCCACCACTCCGGCGGCGTTGGTGAGGCTCAGCCCGATGGAGGCGGGCAGGGTTCCGCCCTCGACGCTCACCTGGCCGAAGAGGCTACCATCGTCCCGCACCGTCACGCTTGCCGGGGCGGTGGGTTGCTCATCCGCCGGCGTTGGCGTGCCGCCCTCATCCGGCAGCAGCCCGCCGAGGGTCACGCCATGTCCGGCACCGCCATCCACGCGGTTCTCCAGCAGCCGCACATCGGTGCAGCCGCCCAGCAGATGGATGCCGCCCCAGGCGCGGTAGGGTTGCTTCGGCGCGCGGGCCAGCAGGGCGGTCCAGATCGGGCTGACATAGGCAATGGCGCGGCGGATGTTATTGTACAGCTCCTCCGGCCTGGCGCAGGGGTCGTCCGGTGTGCGGTCGTCGGGCGGGTTGCCGTCCCCGGGCGGCGGGCGCCCCGGCCCTGTCTCCTCCAGCGGCCAGACGCCGATGCGGTTGCGTTCCACCAGCGCGTCTTCCGCCCGCAGGGTGACCGCGGCCCGGCCGCGCCCGGTGTCGAGCAGCCAGAGCTCGTTCCCGGCGATCGCGGCCCTCGTCACTACGTCCAGTTCGATCGCGCTCGTGCGGGCGAGGATACGGCAATCGCGCACGCTGATGTCGTGCAATTCGCCGAGGCCGAGGATCGCGGTGCCGAAGAAGGCGATGATGTCGAGGTCGCTCACCGCGATCCCCTCGCAATCCTGCAGCGTGATGGGCGGCCCGTCCGGATGCTCCCGCCGTGGCAGCAGCATGGTGCGGCGCGGGCAGCCATGGATGCGGATGTTCCGGCGGCCCTCCAGCACGAGATTGGCCAGGTGCAGCCCGGGCAGCAGGCACAGCTCGCCACCCAGGGCGGGCAGGTGCTCCGCCGCCTCCTCTAGCGAGTTGAAATCGCCGAAGCTCGTATGGCCATCGCCCACCAGCAGCGTGCAGCAGCCGCGCTGCGCGGTGAGGGGGCGGAAACGCTGGCGGCAATCCTCGATCGTCGCGCCGCCATCCGTGGCCCAGGTGATCTCGGCCAGCGGCACGCGGGCCAGGACCGGCGACCGGCCCCGTTGTGCCTCCAGCAGGATCTCGGGGTTGCCGATCTCGCCCGCGCGCAGGTCGAAAGTCCAGGCATCGCCGGGCCGGTAGGTGGCGCTGGCACCGGGCGTGTCGAAGACCAGGCGGATGCCGTCGCGCAGTTCCCTCGGCGCCGTCGCGTCGGTGAAGTCGGCGACTCCCTCGATGCCGTCCCACAGGCGGAAGAAGATGGGGT